>NZ_JBSHDN010000266.1:0-7470 GCF_053616335.1 Nocardiopsis sp. NPDC055824 | reverse complement strand
CTCCCAGTCGGGCGGACGGGCCTGGGGCGGTCGCCCGCTTTCCCGGGGGCGGCCGCCCGGTCGATGGGGCCCGGCGTCAGCCCGCCACGAAGGCCCGGTACGGTTCCGCGCCCAGCAGGGTGACCCCGATGACCGCGCCGCGCGGAGAGGTGAACGTGCGCCGCTCGCCCCGGCGGGCGCCCAGCAGGGACGCCCCCAGCGGCGACTCCGGCGAGTACACCGTCATCCGGTCCGCGACGGACGCGTCCCGCAGGCCCAGCAGGAACTCCTCGGCCTCGTCCTCGCCGTCGTAGCGGATGGTGAGCACCTTGCCCGGCGCCGCGATCCCGTCGTCGGGGGCGGCCTCGTCCACCACGGCCTCGCTGAGCAGGCGCTCGATGGTGTGGACGCGGGCCTGCCGCACCGCCGGGTCGTGAATGTAGCGGGGCGCGGGGACTGTGCTCCCCGCGCCCCCGTCCGCCCCGGAGGTGTCCGGGTCGTCGTCGGGGAGGCCGCGCAGCACTCGCAGCTCCTCCTGGAGGCGTTCGTAGCCCTCCCTGGTCATCCATCGGTCGGTGGTCCTGGTCATGGAACGTTCCTTGTCTTCACGGGCCCACGCCACGGATCGGTCCGTGGGTGGAGAAACACAGCGAGGGCCGGCGAGGGGGGTGCTGCCGCTCATTACCGAGTGTGTCCACGGCGGAGGGGGACGGGGTTATCCTGGGCCGACATTCCCGTGACCTGGTTTTGTCGAGATACGACAACATCGTGGTGGGAGGGGGAGCGGGAGATGATCAACCTCGACCGGCTCGTCAACGTGCTGGGCGGGTACGGCGCCAGGCTGATGGGCGCCGAGGGCCTGCGCCGCAGGGAGCTGCGCAGCGTCGCCATGCACGATCCCACCGACGACGCCCCGCCCCTGGGCGACGCGTTCCTCGCGGTCGGGGTGGACTCCGCGGCCGAGGCGGTCCGCCTCGCGGAGCAGGCGCGCGCCACCGTCGTCCTCCTCCGCTCCGCCGCGGACCCCGCGGACGACGTGCGCGAACACCTCCGGGCGCGCGGGCTGGCCCTCCTCGTCGTCGACCCCGCGGTGTCCTGGAGCCAGATCTCCGGCGTCGTCTACGGCCTGGTGCTGGAGGGCCGCGAGACCGAGGCGGGACGCGGGCCGAGCGACCTGTTCACCCTCGCGGACACGGTCGCGGCCGAGGTCGGCGGACCGGTCACGATCGAGGACCGCTCCTCCCGCGTCGTCGCCTACTCCGCCTCCCAGGGGGACACCGACCGGGTGCGCCGGGCCACCGTGATCGACCGGAGGGCCCCGGAGGAGGTCCGGGAACGCCTCGACGCCGACGGTGTGTTCGCCGGGCTGGCGGCCTCCGCCGAGCCCCGCTTCGTCCCCGGAGTGCCCGAACTCGGGCTGGGCGGGCGCACGGCCGCGCCGATCCGGGTGGGGCGCGAACTCCTGGGCTCCCTGTGGGTGGTGTGCGACGCCCCGCTGGACGCCGGGCGCTCCCGCGCCCTGCGCGAGGGAGCGCACACCGTGGGACTGCACATGCTGCGCGCGAGGGTGAGCAGCGACCTGGAACGCCAGGTGGAGTCGGAGTCGGTGATCGACCTGCTGGAGGGGTCGGCGGACCCGGCGCAGACGGCCGGCCGCCTCGGCCTGCCCGCCACGGGCCTGCGGGTGATCGCGTTCCAGGCGAGGGCCAGGACCGAGCCGGAGGCGGCGATCCTGCACCTGTTCGAGCTGGTCACCACGGGTTTCGGGTGGTCGCGTCCCGGTCGCAGCACCCTGCTCGGAACGACCGTCTACACGGTGCTGCCGTGCGGGGACGACCCCTCGCCGGCGGTGGAGTGGGTGCGGTCGACGGTGCGCGGGCTGCCGGACCAGCTGGGCGTTGCCGCCGGCGTGGGCGGCGCCGCCGACCCCTCCGGACTCCCGGCCAGCAGGCAGGAGGCGGACGAGTGCCTGACCCTGCACGGCCGCGGGGTGCGCACGGCGCCCCCGGGGCGGAGCGGGGCGCGCGGGGCGCCGGCCGCGGGGCCGGGGTCGCCGGGGACCGCCGGGCCGGTGGTCTACGACGACGTCTGGCACGCGGTGCTGCTGCGCCGCCTGCGGCTGGTGGCCGAGACCGGCAGGCTGCCCACCCGCAACCCCGTCGCGGAACTGGTGCGCCACGACGCCGCGCACGGGACGGACTACGCGCGCACGCTGCGGGCGTGGCTGTACGCGCACGGCGACCTGGGACGGGCCGCGGAGGAGCTGGACCTGCACCCGAACACGGTGCGGTACCGGCTGCGCCGCATGGGCGGGGTCGCGGACCTGCCGCTGGACGACCCGGAGGCGCGGGTGGCGATGACCATCGCGCTCGCCGCACTGGTCGAGGAGCCCTCCGCTCCCCCGGCCGGGCGCGGCCCCGGGCCCGCCTGAGGCCGGCCGCGCGCACGGTCCCGGAAGGGAAGGGACTCCAGGGGGAGGGGCGCGGGCGCCGGGCCGCTCCACGCCGTGGCGGACGGGAAACGACGCCCGGGCCGGAGAAGGCCCTCCGGCCCCGCCGACGTCACTCCGGCCGCGGCCGGCCCTCCGGGTCAGGGGGGACGATGGTGATGCCGTGGTCCCGGTAGCGCGGGTCCGCGCCGCCTCCGGCCGCAGGACCGGCCGGGGGCCCGGACGGTGCGGCCGGGGGGCCGGGGGGTGCGGCCGGGCCGGGCCGTCCGTCGGAGGCGCCGTCCGCCTCCCGCCCCGCCTCCTCGCGCAGGCGGGCCTCGCTCCGGCCCCGCCTGACCGCCGTCACGACGATGACGACCGGTCCGGCGACGATCCCCGCCAGGGACAGCAGCAGCAGGGCCCAGAGCCCGGAGTCCCGGCGGGAGTTCGCGGCCTCCGCCGTGGCGATGTCGCCCACCGCGTAGGAGACGCCCGGGTCCCCGTCGCAGACGAGCGTGTACTCGCCCGGGACGGGGGTGTCGATGGCGTCGACCAGCCTCCAGCCGTCGGACTCGTAGGAGAGGCCGGGGAAGCTGAAGGGGTGGTCGGCCGGGTCGCTCCCCTCCACCGTGCAGTCGTAGTGGTGGGAGGCGTCGCCGGGCGACACCCACAGCCCCCAGGCCCCTTCCTCTCCCTCGGCCGCCTCGAACGCGATCTCGCCGCGGGACTCGACCTGTCCGGCGAAGTCCGGGAGCGCACTGCCCGAGGCCGTCACCGCCCACATGGCGAGGGCCCCGGCCGCGATGCCCCCGGGGACGCACAGCCCGCCGATCCAGAACCACCGGGGACGGGGGCGGATCGCCCTCCGGTCGATCCGGGGACGGAACGGGGGAGGCGGCGGTCCCGCGTGGACCGGGCCGGCGCCGTACGCCCCGTGCGCGGCGGGCCCTCCGTGGGCGCCCGGCGGGTACGGGTGCGGGTACCGCGCCCGGCGGAGCGC
Organism: Nocardiopsis sp. NPDC055824; assembly: GCF_053616335.1. Lineage (NCBI taxonomy): Bacteria > Bacillati > Actinomycetota > Actinomycetes > Streptosporangiales > Nocardiopsidaceae > Nocardiopsis > Nocardiopsis sp. NPDC055824. The sequence continues at coordinate 4,063 of NZ_JBSHDN010000266.1, read as the reverse complement.
CGCCTCCCGGCCGGCGCGCACCAGGAAGACGACCAGGAGGACGACCAGGCTCGCGATGAAGCCGAGCACCGGCGTCACGATCCCGAAGAAGATCTCCGGCGGCGTGTCCTCCTCGCCCGAGAGGAGGAGGACGCCGAAGAGGAGGGTGGCCGGGAAGACCAGGCCGCCCACCCAGTACCAGTGCTTGCCGGGGCGCAGCGCGGGCTCGGGGGAGGCGGGACCGCCCCGGGACGGTCGGACCGGGGGCTCGCCCGCGCCGTGCGGCGCCGGGGGAGAGGAGGGGGAAGGGGGAGAGGACATGGCCCGTATTGTGCCACCGGGCGACGACGGAGCGTGGACGTCCGGACGGCGGCGGGCCGCCGCGTTCCGCCGTCCAGGGCCGCTGCCTGCGGGAATCCCGCCCGGACACCCGCCGCATCCGCCGTGCGCGGGGCGGCACGACGGCCGGCACGCGCACGTCCGGGCCCCCGGACCGTCCCGGGCCGCTTTCCTCCCCCCAGGGCACTGCTGCCCGGACCGGGACGGACCTCCGTCCGTTCTCGCGGAACCACTTGTCAGGAGGGGCGGGCGCGGCTTCAATCGGGGTGTCGGGGCGGTCCGCCGGCACGGTCCGCCGTCGTCTCGACGAAGGGGAGCGCCGTTGATGTCCGGGACGTGGAACGCGTGGTCGTGGGACACCGACCCCGAGGCCGTGCGCCGCGACGTGGCCGCCGCACACGAGCGCTTCACCGGCTCCGGCCGGGTCAGCGGCCCCGTCCGGGCGGTCGTCGGCGAGTCCTGGAGGCGCAGCGTCCTGCACGGCGTCGACCCCGACACCACCGTGCCCCGGATCGAGCTCGCCGGGCACGCCCTGCGGGACCACCGCGACGCCCACCCGCTGGCCGCCGCCATGCCGCTGCTGCGCCGGCTCCTGGTCGACACCGCGCCCGGTCCGCAGATCGTCGCGGTCGGCGACGCCGCGGGACGCCTGCTGTGGGTGGAGGGCGACCGCCGACTGCGCGACAGCGCGGAGGACATGTGCTTCGTGGAGGGCGCCAACTGGCACGAGCGGTCCGCGGGGACCAACGCGCCCGGCACCGCCCTGGCCCTCGACCACGAGGTCCAGGTGTTCGCGAGCGAGCACTTCTCCAGAGGCGTGCAGCGCTGGAGCTGCTCGGCCGCGCCCCTCCACGACCCCTGCACCGGCGAGGTCCTGGGCGTCCTCGACATCACGGGCGAGGACCACCTCGCCTCCCCGCAGGCCCTCGCCCTGGTGCGGACGGCCGCCACCGCGGTGGAGATGGAGCTGCGGGCCCTGCGCCTCGGCGCGCGCCCTCCCCGCTCCCGGACCGCACCCGGGGACCGCGGCGCGCACCGCGCCCCGGGTGTGCGGGAGGCCGTCGGCGCCCGTCCCGCGCCGCCCCCGGGACGGGGCCCGTCGGCGGGCCCCGCGCTGCGGGTCCTGGGCCGCGCCGGGGCCCTGGTCGCCCTCGACGGCCGGGAGGCGGAGCTGAGCGTCCGCCACTCCGAGATCCTCCTCCTGCTCGCCCGCAGTCCGCGCGGCCTCACCGGTGAGGCGCTCGGGGCGCGGCTGAACGAGCACGACGCCTCCCCGGTCACCGTCCGCGCGGAGATGTCGCGGCTGCGCCGACTGCTCGGCCCCGGCCTGCTCGCGTCACGCCCCTACCGCCTGCTCCGCCCGCCGTCCACCGACATCGACGAGGTCCGGCGCCACCTGGCGGAGGGCTCCTACCGGAGGGCGCTGGAGGTCTACGCGGGACCGGTCCTGCCCCGGTCGGAGGCGCCGGGGGTGGCGGAGATCCGCGACGCCCTCCAGGCGGAGGTGTGCGAGGTGCTCGGGGCCAACGCCCCGCCGAGCGTGCTCCTGGCCTGGTCGGAGGACCCCGAGTGGCGCGACGACCCCCGGGTGGTCACCGCGGCGCTGCGCTCCCTCGACCCCGGGTCCCCACGCCACGCCGCCCTCCGGGGAAGGCTGCGCTGGCTCGGCGGCTGAACCCGCCCTGCCCCGCCCCGCTCCCGCAACGTGGTCGCAACGTCGCCGTGACTAGCGTCACCGGCCCCAGACCCCTCGGAACCGGGCGCCGGCCGCACCACCGGCGCCCCACCGAAGAAGGAGGCCACCATGGCGGTCTACGCTCCCCCCGGACAGCCGGGGAGCATCGTCGAGTACGCGCCGCGCTACGACAACTGGATCGGCGGCGACTGGGTCGCGCCCGTGCGGGGCCGCTACTTCGAGAACCCCACGCCCGTCACCGGGCAGGCCTTCACGGAGGTCGCGCGCAGCGGTGCGGAGGACGTCGAGCTCGCGCTCGACGCCGCCCACGGGGCCGCCCCCGCCTGGGGCCGCACCTCGCCGGCCGAGCGGGCCCTCGTCCTCCACCGGATCGCGGACCGGATCGAGGACAACCTGGAGAGGCTGGCCGTCGCGGAGTCCTGGGAGAACGGCAAGCCCGTGCGCGAGTGCCTGGCCGCCGACCTCCCGCTGGCCGTGGACCACTTCCGCTACTTCGCCGGGGCGATCCGCGCGCAGGAGGGGCACAACTCCCAGATCGACGGCGACACCGTCGCGTACCACTTCCAGGAGCCCCTGGGCGTGGTCGCGCAGATCATCCCGTGGAACTTCCCCCTGCTCATGGCCACCTGGAAGCTGGCGCCCGCGCTCGCCGCGGGCAACGCCGTGGTCCTCAAGCCCGCCGAGCAGACCCCGGCGTCCATCATGCTCCTGGTCGGGCTGGTCGCCGACCTGCTGCCGCCCGGCGTGCTCAACGTCGTCAACGGCTTCGGCGTGGAGGCGGGGAAGCCGCTGGCCGCCAGCCCCCGGGTGCGCAAGGTCGCCTTCACCGGCGAGACCACCACCGGGCGCCTGATCATGCAGTACGCGTCGGAGAACCTCGTCCCGGTCACCCTGGAGCTGGGAGGGAAGAGCCCCAACCTCTTCTTCGCCGACGTCGCCGCGGCCGAGGACGCGTTCTACGACAAGGCGCTGGAGGGCTTCGCGATGTTCGCCCTCAACCAGGGCGAGGTGTGCACCTGCCCCTCCCGCGCGCTCGTGCAGGACTCCTTCTACGACAAGTTCATGGGCGACGCCCTGGAGCGGGTCGGCCGGATCGTGCAGGGCGACCCGCTCGACACCGGCACCATGCTCGGAGCGCAGGCCGGCAACGACCAGATGGAGAAGATCCTCTCCTACGTCGACATCGCCCGGCGGGAGGGCGCCGAGGTGCTCGCCGGGGGCGAGCGGGTCGACCTCGGCGGCGACCTCTCCGGCGGCTACTACATGGCCCCGACCGTGTTCGCGGGGCAGAACGGCATGCGCGTCTTCCAGGAGGAGATCTTCGGCCCGGTGGTGTCCGTCGCCCGCTTCGACGGCTACGACGACGCCGTCAAGACCGCCAACGACACCCTGTACGGGCTGGGGGCGGGGGTGTGGACGCGCGACGGCAGCACCGCCTACCGCGCGGGCCGCGACATCCAGGCCGGCCGCGTGTGGGTGAACAACTACCACGCCTACCCCGCGCACGCCGCGTTCGGCGGCTACAAGCAGTCGGGCATCGGGCGCGAGAACCACAAGATGATGCTCGACCACTACCAGCAGACGAAGAACCTGCTGGTCAGCTACTCGGACCAGGCGGCGGGGCTCTTCTGATGGGCGCCCCCGGCAGCGGCGAGGAGGTGGAGCGGGTCGCCGTCACCGAGGAGGCCGCGGCCCTGCTCCGCGAGCTGCGCGACGAACACGGGCCGCTCATGTTCCACCAGTCCGGCGGGTGCTGCGACGGCAGTTCGCCGATGTGCTACCCGGCGGGGGAGTTCCGCACGGGCGACTCGGACGTCCACCTGGGCGACCTGGACGCGGGCACGCCCGAACCGGTGCCGGTGTGGATGTCCCGCTCGCAGTTCGCGGTGTGGAGCCACACCCACCTGACCATCGACGTCGTCCCGGGGCGGGGCGCGGGCTTCTCCCTGGAGGCGCCGACCGGCCGCCGGTTCCTCGTGCGGTCGAGGCTGATGACCGACGGCGGGGCCGGACGCCCCGCACGGTGACCCGTGCGCGCGGACCCCGGTC
>NZ_JBSHDN010000265.1:0-7532 GCF_053616335.1 Nocardiopsis sp. NPDC055824 | reverse complement strand
GGCTCCCACCCCGTGGACGGGGGTGGGAGCCGGCGCCCCCTCCCCGCCGTGTCCCCGGCGTTCGCGTGTGCCGGCGCCCCTTCCCCCGTGCCCCTGCCGGTCGCGTGTGCCGGAGGCCGCTCCCGCAGGCGCCGGGGCCGCTGCCCGGCCGGGCAGCGGCACGGTCCGCGGCGCCGTCCGGCCCCGCGCCGACTCAGGTGTGCGGGGCCCCTCCCTCCGGCGCCGTCCGCCCGGTGTCCCGGTCCCGGAGCGCGCGGGCCAGCCCCCGCAGGTGCGGCACGAGCTCGCGGGGGACGAGCTCGGGCGCGTCCGCGGAAGGGGCGTGCGGGTCGCGGCCGCGCAGGGCGATCGTCTCGGACGTGTGCGGTGCCATGGGGAGACCTCCGTGCCGGGGAAGGGCGGTGCACCCAGCTCTCTCGGACAGAGCCCCGGTCCCGGGCGGGCCGACGGCCCCCGGAGGGGCGGTCCCCGGGTCCGGCACCACCACGCGGTCGAGGCCCGGCGTCGACCGCCCCCGGAGGAGCGGCCCCCGGGCCCGGGTGGTAACCGTGGTCTCTCACGGCCGGTGGAAGGCGGGCACCGTCCGAGAGGAGTCCCCGGGAGGCGGCCCCGCGCGGCCCGCGCCCTCCCCTCCCCGCGCCCTTCCCCGCACCCGCCGACGAGGAGACCCGACACGGTGACCCCCGTTCCCGCACCGCACAGCCCGCCCGGCGCCGCCCCGGACGCCGGGGGGCCGCCGCCCAGCGGTGTGGTGGTCGGCGTCGACCTGCGCGGCATCCAGGCCTACGTGTACAGCGGGCGCCGCATCCTGGACGCGGTGGGACGGGCGGCGCTCGTCGCCGAGCTGACCGACACCTCCGACGCCGAGCACGGCATCGCCGACCTGGTTCCCCCCGGCTGCGTGGTCCTGCGCGACGCGGGAGGGGCGCTCACGGCGGTCTTCCCGGACGCCGCGGCCGCGCGCCGGTTCACGGCCCGCTACACGCGGCGGCTGCGCGACCGCGCGGGCGACCTGAACCCCGTGGTCGCGCACGTCCCCTACGGCGCGGCGGAGGCCGCGGGCCCGGGGGCGCCGGCGGACGGCGGGCCGGGCGCCGCGGCGGCCCCCGCGCCCGTCGCCGGGGTCGACGCGGCCCTGGCGGTCCTCCCGCAGCGGCTGCGGGAGGCCAGACGGCACATGTCGGCGCTGCACACACCGGCCCACGGGTACGGCATCACCGCGGTCTGCTCCGTCAGCGGCGGCCCGGCCGAGACGGTGGACAGCAGCCGGGCCCAGGACGACCACCCCGACGTGCACGAGCGGGTGACCGCCGACGTCGCCAGGGCCCGCGGGATCGGCCGCCGCTGGCACCGCGCCCACAGCGCGGACTGGCTGGCCGGAGCCGCCACCGCCACCGGCGCGCCCGCGCTCGCGCTCCCGATGGAGGTCGACCGGCTCGGCCGCGACCACGGCGAGGTCAGCAGGATCGCGGTGGTCCACATCGACGTCAACGGCCTCGGGATCATCCTGGGCTCCTACCGCGAGCGCGCGGGGGACCCCCGCGTGCCCGGCTCCGGGGCGATGGCCCAGCGCCTGCTGTCCGGACGCATCGCCGGCCTCACCGAGGGACTGGCCCGGGTCCTGGTGCGCGCGGTGGCCGCCACGGTGCGGGCCGAGCCCGGTCGGGCCCCCGTCATCCCGGGCGCCGGCGCCGCCCGGCCCGTCACCCTCCACCACGTCCCGCCCGGCCCCGTCCGGATACCGGTGCGCCCCATCGTGGTCGCCGGGGACGACCTCACCGTCCTGTGCGACGCACGCCTGGCCCTGAGCCTGGCCCGCTACGCGCTCGACTGGCTCGACGCCGACCCCGAGCGGATCGGCGACCCCCACGACCCCCGGGTGGCGCTGCACCGCGCGCTCGCCGGGGCCCACGGCGGACCGGCGGGCGCGGGCCGGACCGTGCGCCGCCCCGACGGGGGCGGGCACACCACCTTCGTGCCCACGGTCGGGGTGGGGATCGCGGTCCAGCCGGTCGGCGCGCCCCTCTCCCTGGGCTACGACCTGTGCGAGGCGATGTGCCGCAGGGCCAAGGAGCACAGGGTCGCGCTCGCCGAGGCCGACCCCGGGGCGCCGGACGAGCACGCCGTCGCCTGGACGACGCGGTTCGACGGCGTCGACCGGGTCCTGCGCCGCCTCGACGGCGCCCGTCTGGCGTCCGTCCCCCGCACCGGGCTGCCGTTGACCGGGACCGGGTTCGCCCGCTTCCTCGACCGGTACCTGTCGGCGTCCGCCCCCGGCAGCCTGCTCGCGGAGGGGGACGCCCGGCGGCGGAGCTGGCTGGTCTCGTCCCTCGTGCCCCTGCTGGAGTCGGGCGCCGACCCCGGCCCCGAGCTCGCCCGCCGCGCCCGTGTGACCGGAGGCCCCGTCGGACTCCCCCGGGAGTGGACCCCCGGCGCGCTGCTCGACGCGGTCGAGGTGATGGACCTGTACCTGGACCCCGGGCTGGCGGCGGCGCTCGAGCCCCACCGGCCCCGGCCGCGGGGGCGGGCGGGTTCCGGCGGCCCGCACCCCCCGGCTCCGCCGGGGGGTGCGCGGACGTGAGCCCGCCGGACCGCATCGTCGTGTGTCTGGCCTCCCCCGCCCTGTTCGTCGGCGCGAGCGCGGACGGGACGGGCGCGGACACGGACGTGGTCACCGACGAGCACGGTCTGCCCTACCTGCCCCGCCACCGCCTCGCGGCCAGGCTGCGCGCGGGGGCGGCCGACGCGCTGGGGGCGGCCCCGGAGCTGGCCGCCGCGTGCGACGAGGTGTTCGGCCGGAGGCGCTCCCACGGCGCGGACCGGATGCTGCGGGTGGGCCACGCCGTCCTGGGAGAGGACGTCCGCTCGGCGGTCGCGCGCGCCCTGGCCGGCCGGGACGAACCCCTGCGCTCCGTCCTGCGCCGGGCGGTCACGGACGCGTACACCGCCCTGGAGTCGGGGACCGCCGTCGGACCGGACGGGGCCCCGGAGCCGGGGAGGCTGCGCACGAACCGGGTACTCCTGCCGGGGCCGACCCTGTCCGCGACGCTGACCTGGGCGACCGCCCCCGGAGAGGCGCACTGGCGGCTGCTGGCCCGGGCCTGCCTGGCCACCACCCGGATCGGGCTGAGGACCACGCGCGGACGGGGCCGGGTGGACGTGCGCCTGGCCGGGGCGGACGGGGACCCGCACGCGGTCACGCTCCGCCTGGCCGCGCCGGTGAGGAAGGGGCCGGACCGGGAAGGGGTACGTGTGTGAACACCGGCCCCCTCCAGGACGCGTCCCGCGGCCGGCGCCCCGCCCCCGCGGCGGGCACCGCGCCGCCCGCGGGGGTGGGTGCGTGAACCCGCTCCCCGCCACCGGTTACCTGCCGCTGCGCTACGTGCTCACCGACACCCTGGCGGTGCGCACCTCCCTCGACCCGCTGCGGATCGACTCGGAGCACTCCATCGGCGGGCGCGCCCAGCGCGGCATGCTCGCCGCGGCGCTCCGGCGTGCCGGCCGCGAGCGCGAGCTGCTCGACTGGGTCGCCCGCGGCGACCGGATCCGCTTCGCCCCCGCCTACCCGCGCCTCGAACCGGGGGCCGACCCGGGCCTCCCGGCGGACTCCGCGCCGGCGCGGGCGCTCGTGGCCTACCCGGCCCCCGCCCACCTCTACACACCGGGCAAGAACGGCGACACCACCGTCGACGTCTTCGCGGGAACCGACCCCGCCACCCCCTACCGGGCCGTTCGCGGCCACGTCACCCTCGACCGCTCCCTGCGCGCCGCCGTGCGCACCACCGCCGAGCAGTACCTCGGACGGTCCCGCACGGGCGACCGGTCCCAGGGGGTCCCCTTCTTCGCGACCACCGTCGACCCCGGCCAGGTCTTCGAGGCCCGCTGGCAGCTGCTCGCCGCCGACAGCGGCTCCCTCCGCGACCTCGCCGAGCGCGTCGCCGAGGTCCTCGACGAGGCGGACGGCACCCTCACCCTCGGCTCCGGCGGCACCCGGGCCCACGGCGGCGTCAGCGTGGCCCCCGCGGACCCGCACCGGCTGCTGTCGTCCGACCGGGTCGCACACCCGCACACGCGCCACTGGCCCCCCGGCGCCCCCCTCGACCTCCTGCTGCTCTCCCCGGCCCTGCTGGTCGGCGAGGAGGGCCAGTCCAGCCCGCGGGCGCTGGTGCCCGCCGTGCTCGACCTCCTCGCCCGCCGCCTCCCCGGCTCCGGCGCCAGGGTGCTCGCCCACCACGTGGAGGCCGGGCTGCTCGGCGCCTACCACCGGGGCTACCGAGGGCCGATGGCGCAGCGGTGGGCGGCCGTGCCGGGTGCGGTGGTGCGCCTGCGACTCGACGGCGGCCTGACCGCCGACCAGGCCCGCGACCTGGAGGCCCACCCGCTGGGCGAACGGGTGGTGGACGGCCACGGCCAGTTCACGCTCCTCCCGGTCCCGCCGGGCGGGCCCCGCCCCCTCGCGCCGACCGCCGTCCCGCTCGCGGCGGCCCCGTCCGCGGGCCGGCCCCCCGCGCGTGTCCCGCCCCCGCCGGCGCCCACCGGGGCGGTTCCTGCGGCTCCTGCGGTCCCGGAGGTTCCTGAGGTCCTTGAGGCCCCAGTGGTTTCTGCGGTTCCGGCGGTTCCGGCGGTCTCGGCGGTCCCTGTGGTCCCGACCGCCACGGGCGGGGAGGGCGGGCTCGAGGAGCTCTACGACGAACTCCTGTGGAACGCCGCCTCCCGTCCGGTCCGCGATCACGCACGCTCCCTCGCCCGGGACTCCGCCCGGGGGCTCGCCCCCCTCACCCCCAGCCTGCTCGGACGCCTCCGCGAGGTCGTGGGCCACCCCCACCGCACGCCCGAGGACGCGCTGACCGCCCTGGGCCGCACCGTCTCCGGCCGTGCGCGCGGCCGGGCCGACCGGGCGGGCACGCACAAGGCCCTGCACGACCGCGCCGTCCGCGCCCTCGCCGGGGCCCGGCTGTCCCGGCCAGGCCGACCCGGTCCCGTCTCCGTGCAGTCCTGGCTCGGAGCCCTGGCCGACGGTGGCGCGGCCGCCGCGTGGTGGCGCGACAACAGGCCCGAGCCCCCGGACAGCCCCGCCTACTCCCGGGCACTCGCCGCCGTCGACCTCTCCCTCACCGACGGCCTGCCGCCCCGCGACCACCCCAGCGGGCTCTCCTCCCGTGCCCGCGTGTGGGAGCGCCGGGCCGCTCCCCGCCTGGCACTGCTCCTCGCCTCCTCCTGGCTGTCCGAGGCCGGAGTGGTCCTGCGGGCCGCCCAGGAGGGCCGCCACGATCCTGGGGGAGGCGGTTGAGCACCCGCCCCGCCCGCCCCGGGCCGCTCTGGGAGATCGCCGTCCGGCTGTGCCTGCTCTCCGACACCCACATCGGCGCGGCCCGGGCGGTGCCCCGCCACGCCGCGGAGGGCGACGTCGACCTGCGCGTGGACCGCGACCCCCGCACGGGCGTGCCCCGGCTGCGCGCGACCACCCTGGCGGGCCTGCTTCGCCACGAACTCGCGGCCCGCACCGAGGACCCCCGCAAGGTGAGCCGGCTCTTCGGGGCGCCGGAGTCCGGGCCCCCGCCCGGCGGGGAGCCGGACGCGCCCGCGGCGAGCGCCCTGGACGTCGACGACGCCGCCGCCGAGCTGCCCGAGGGCACGACCGTCGCCGTCCGCGTCGGCACCCGGGTGGACCCGGCCTCCGGTACCGTCCGCCCGGGGCACATGTGGCAGTGGGAGGTGCTGCCGGCGGGCACCGTGTTCACCGCCCACATGCGGCTGCGCGTGCCCGCCCCCGCCGACGAGGAGCTCCTGCTCGACCTGCTGGTCCTGGCCGCCGACGGGTTCTCCGGGGAGGGCCCCGGCATCCGCGTCGGGGGGCGCACCGGACGCGGCCACGGCGCCGTCCGCGCCACGCACTGGACCGCGGAGCGGCACGACCTCACCGACGAGCGCGCCTGGTTCGCCTACCACGCCCGGTCCTGGGCCGACCGCTGGGAGCGCGGGGCCGCGGCGCTCGCGGACGCCCCCGCCGAGCTGTCCACCGCGCTGGCCGCGCGGCTGCGCGCCCACGGGCGGGCGGCGGCGGCAGCCCGTCTGGAGGCACGCCCCGCCCGCCCCGACCGGCGCCACCGCGCCGAACTGCGCCTGACGCTGGCCGTGGCCGAGCAGCCCGAGCCCGCCGGACCGCCGCCGCGCAGCCCCCGCCCCGGCCTGATCATGGTCGGCGACGTGCCCGCTCCCGAAAGGCTCGGGACCGTGGACCGGGCACACCGCCACCGCCCGGTCGTGTCCGACGCCGACAAGGCCTCCGTCCGCCTCGCGCCGGTGCTCGGGGACACCGCCCTGTTCGCCCTGTTCAAGAGGATCGGGGGCAGGCTGGTCCGGGACGCCGCCGAGCACCTCGGCGCGGAGGGGGCCCGGTGGCAGGAATGGCACGCCCACTGGTGGGGGGCGGACACAGGGCCCGGGGGCGCGCGCCCGCGCCCCTCGCGGGTGCGCCTGAGGGCGGCCCCCCATCTCAGGGGCGGCGCGCACCTGACCGCCACCCGCCTGACCGTGGACTCCCTGTTCGGTGACGCGGTGGAAGGGCGGGTGTTCACGAGCGACCTGCACTGCGGCGGCAGCGGCGAGGTGGTCCTGGACGTCCGCGACCCCGACGACGCGGTGCGCGGCCTGCTCGTGCTCGTCGTGCGAGAACTGGCGACGGTCCCCTTCGACACCCTCGGGGCCGGAGCGGGGAGCGGGAACGGACGCCTGACCGCGACCCGGGCCGCCCTCACCACCTGGACCGGTGACGGCGGGCCGCCGCACCGGGTGGACCTGCTCACGGCGCTCTTCGCCCCGGGCAGCGCGGAGGCGGCCACCGCACGCGGGTGGGTGTCGGCCCTGAGGAGCCGGCTCGCGCCGGGGGGCGGGACGGCGCGGGCCGGCGGGGAGCGGTGAGGCCGGGGCACGGGGCGGGGACGGACGACGGGACGGAAGGGAGCACAGGTGGACCACACACCCCCGAGGCCGGAGGGGCTGGCCGTCCGGCGGCTGGACGGCGGACAGGTCGAGGGCGTCCTCGACGACGTCTTCACGCGCGGCGTCCGCTGCCGCCTCCTGGACACCGGGACCGACGGGATCCCCGGAGCGCCGGAGGCCCCGCAGTGGCTGCTCGCCGAACTCGGCGACGGACGGATCACCGGCGCGTGCCCGGGCGGGCGCTGGCGCCGGTCGGACCACCCGTCCACCGCCGACCTGTCGGCCCCCGCGCTGAGGCCCGCGACCGACCGGTGGCGCGTCCTGGAGGTCCTGGTGTTCGGCCCCCGCGCCCAGATCAGGCTCGGGGAGGGGGCGGAGGACGGGTGGATCAGCGCGGACGACCCCGCCCCGCTCCCGGAGTGGCTGCGCCCGCGCGACCGCTCGTTCCTCCTCCAGGGGTGGAACGGCCGGGCGCACAGCCGCACCCTCGGCGGGGACGTGCCCTTCTCGGCGACGAGCGAGCCCTCCGGCACCCGGGCCGCCCTGCCGGTGGGGTGGACCGACTTCACCGGCCGCGCCCGCCCGCGTCC
>NZ_JBSHDN010000264.1:0-7574 GCF_053616335.1 Nocardiopsis sp. NPDC055824 | reverse complement strand
GGTAGCGGCCGGCCGGGCGCCCGAGCGTCGCACCGGCACCACTTCCGGTCTAGGCGGGGAGCCCCAGCTCACGGGCGATGAGCATCTTCTGCACCTCGCTCGTTCCCTCGCCGACCTCCAGGATCTTCGCGTCGCGGTAGAACCGGCCCACCGGGTAGTCGTTCATGAACCCGTAGCCGCCGAACACCTGCGTGGCGTCGCGGGCGTTGTCCATGGCCGCGTTGGAGGCCAGCAGCTTCGCGATCGCCGCCTCCTTCTTGAAGGGCTCGCCCGCCAGCATGCGCGACGCCGCGTCGTAGTACGCCAGCCGCGCCCCGTGCACGCGCGACTCCATCTCGGCGATCTTGAACTGGATCGCCTGGTAGTGCCCGATCGGGTGGCCGAAGGCGTGCCGCTCGTGGGCGTAGCGCACGCTCTCGTCCACGCACCCCTGCGCCAGGCCGACGGAGAGCGCGGCGATGGCGATGCGGCCCTCGTCCAGGATCCGCAGGAACTGCGCGTACCCGCGTCCGCGCTCGCCCACCAGGTTGGCCTCGGGCACCCGGCAGTCCTCGAAGACCAGCTCGTTGGTGTCGGAGGCGTTCCACCCGACCTTGGAGTACTTCTGGCCCACGGAGAAGCCCGGCGTGCCCTTCGGCACCAGGATCGAGGAGATCTCCGGCCGCCCGTCCTCCCGCCGGCCCGTGACGGCGGTGACGGTGACGAGGGAGGTGATGTCGGTGCCCGAGTTCGTGATGAACGACTTGGTCCCGTTGATCACCCACTCGCCGCCCTCCAGCCGCGCGGTGGTCCGGGTCGCCCCGGCGTCGGAGCCGCCGCCCGGCTCGGTCAGCCCGAAGGCGCCGAGGGCCTCACCGGAGGTGAGCCGGGGCAGGTGCGCCTTCCTCTGCTCGTCGGTGCCGAACCGGTAGATGGGCATGGCGCCCAGCGACACCCCCGCCTCCAGGGTGATGGCCACCGACGAGTCCACCCGGGCGAGCTCCTCCAGGGCCAGGCACAGGGCGAAGTAGTCGCCGCCCATCCCCCCGTGCTCCTCGGGGAACGGCAGCCCGAACAGGCCCATCCGGCCCATCTTGGCGACGATCTCGTACGGGAACGCGCCCCGCTCGTAGAAGTCGCCGATCACCGGGGCGACCTCGGTCCGGGCGAACTCCTCCACGGCGGCCCGAAGGTCGGCGTGCTCGGTCGACAGCTCGTGACGGCTCATGGCGTGTGCTCCTCGCGGGTGGCGGGGGTGGGAACGGACGGGTCCGGCGGGGCGTCGGCGGGCTCGGCCCGGACGGGTTCGACGGTGACCAGGGGCGCGTCCATGGGTACGGACGCGCCCGGCCGCACCGCCACGCCGGTGACGGTGCCGTCGAAGGGGGAGGGGACGGAGTGCTCCATCTTCATGGCCTCCACGACGGCGAGCGGTGTTCCGGCGAGGACCGCCTGGCCCACCTCCACGGGGACGGCGAGCACCGTCCCCGGCATGGGGCTGCGCACGGTGCCGTCGACCGCCGCGTCGTCGTCGCGCAGCGCCGCCGCCACCGGCTCCTCGTGCAGGGTCCACGCGGTGCCCCCGGCGCCCAGCCACCGGTGCCCGGTGGCGGGGTCGTCGGCGCGCGCGTAGGTGCGGGTGCGCCCCGCGTGGGTGACGGTCAGGCAGGACCCGTCCGCGGAGCGGCGTGCCGTCGCGGCGACGGGCGCGCCGTCGTCCACCCGCACCAGGTAGGCGCCGGGGGCCCCGGCCGCGCCGTCGCGCCGGACCCGGACGACCGCGGAGTCGTGCCGGGGCGCGCGCAGGCGCCAGGGGGTCCACGCCGGGCCGCCCATCCGCCACCCGTCGGGGGTGGCGAACCGGTCCGCCGAGGGGCCCGCCCCTCCGGGTTCCAGGTCGAGCTGGTGGTCCAGGGCCGCCGCCGCGTACACGTGCTCGGGAAGCGCCCCGGGCGCGGGCTCCGGCGGATCCGTCTCGATCAGGTCGGTGCTCAGGTCGCCCGCCGCCACACGCGGGTGGCGCAGCAGCCTGCGCAGGAACGCGGTGTTGGTGACGCACCCCAGCAGCACGTACGCGCCCAGGGCGGCGTCCATCCGGCGCAGCGCCTCGGCCCGGTCCGGGCCCCAGGTGATGACCTTGGCGAGCATCGGGTCGAACGCGGAGGTCACCTCGCCCCCCGCCGCGACACCGGAGTCCACCCGGGCGCCGGAGGGCTCGGACAGTGCCAGGACGGGGCCGCCGGTGGGCAGGAACCCCCGGTCGGCGTCCTCGGCGTAGATCCGCGACTCCACCGCGTGCCCCTGCCAGGACACGTCTTCCTGGCCGAAGGGGAGCGGGTCGCCCAGGGCGATCCGGACCTGGAGCTCGACCAGGTCGATGCCGCGCCCGCCGCGGATCGCGACGACCTCCTCGGTGACGGGGTGCTCCACCTGGAGCCGGGTGTTCATCTCCAGGAACGAGAACGAGAGCTCCGGCTCCCCGTCGCCCCCGGACGCCTCGGCGATGAACTCGACCGTCCCCGCGCCCGTGTAGCCGCACGAGCGCGCGGCGGCCACGGCCGCCCCGCCCATGGCCTCCCGCTGGGCGGCGGTGAGCAGGGGGGACGGGGCCTCCTCCACCACCTTCTGGTGGCGGCGCTGGAGGCTGCACTCGCGCTCGCCCAGGTGGACGACGTTGCCGTGGCCGTCGGCGAGGACCTGCACCTCGATGTGCCGGGGCCGCCGGACCAGGCGCTCCACCAGCAGGGTGGGGTCGCCGAACGACGCGAGGGCCTCCCGCCGGGCGGCCGCGGCGGCGGCCACCAGGTCGTCGGGGGAGTGGACGGCCCGCATGCCCTTGCCGCCGCCGCCCGCGGACGGCTTGAGGAGCAGGGGGTACCCGGTCTCCGCTGCGGCGTGCAGCAGCGCGTCGTCGTCCAGCGGCTGTCCGGGCTTCTCGGCGAACCCGCCCAGGACCGGCACGCCCGCGGCGGCCACCGTGTCCTTGGCGCGGATCTTGTCGCCCATCGCCTCGATCGCCGAGGCGGGAGGTCCGACGAAGACCAGGCCCGCCCCGGCGCAGGCCCGGGCGAACCCGGCGTTCTCCGACAGGAAGCCGTAGCCGGGGTGCACCATGGAGGCGCCCGACTCCAGGGCCGCCGCGACGATCGCGCCGGAGTCCAGGTAGCCGTCCACGCGCAGGGCGAGGTCGGCTGCGAGCGTGTGGGGTGCGCCGGCGTCGGCGTCGGTGTGCACGGCCACCGAGCCGATCCCCATGCGCTTCAGGGTGCGGATGATCCGCAGGGCGATCTCGCCCCGGTTGGCGACCAGCACGGTCGCGGGGGAGTGGGACGTTCGTGGCGTCGTGGTCAAGGGTTCCTCACATCCGGAAGACGCCGTAGCCCACCGGGTCCAGTGGCGCGTGGCGGGCGGCGGACAGGGCCATGGCGAGCACGTCGCGGGTGTCGGCGGGGTCGATGACGCCGTCGTCCCACAGGCGGGCGGTGGAGTAGTACGGGCTGCCCTGTTCCTCGTACCGGTCGCGGATGGGCGCCTTGAAGGCCTCCTCGTCCTCCGCGGACCACGCCTCGCCGCGCCCCTCCAGCTGGTCGCGGCGGACCGTGGACAGCACCGAGGCGGCCTGTTCCCCGCCCATCACCGAGATGCGGGCGTTGGGCCACATCCACAGGAACCGGGGGGAGTACGCCCGGCCGCACATGCTGTAGTTGCCCGCGCCGAACGACCCGCCGATGACGACGGTGAACTTGGGGACGCGGGCGCAGGCCACGGCGGTGACCATCTTCGCCCCGTGCTTGGCGATGCCGCCCGCCTCGTAGTCGCGGCCCACCATGAACCCGGAGATGTTCTGGAGGAAGACGAGGGGGACGCCGCGCCGGTCGCACAGCTCGATGAAGTGGGCGCCCTTGAGCGCGGACTCGGCGAAGAGGATGCCGTTGTTGGCGATGATCCCGACCGGGTGGCCGTGGAGGTGGGCGAACCCCGTGACCAGGGTCGTCCCGTACTCGGCCTTGAACTCGGTGAACTCGCTGCCGTCCACGATCCGGCCGATCACCTCCCGCACGTCGTACGGGGTGCGGGTGTCGGCGGGGACCACCCCGTAGAGCTCGTCCGGGTCCAGCGCGGGCGGCCGCGGCCCGCGCGTCTCCCACGCGGGCGGGCCGGGCGGAGCGAGGGTGTCGGCGATGCGACGCACGATGGTGAGCGCGTGGGCGTCGTCGTCGGCCAGGTGGTCGGTGACCCCCGACACCCGCGAGTGCAGGTCGCCGCCGCCCAGCTCCTCGGCTGTCACGACCTCGCCCGTGGCGGCCTTCACCAGCGGGGGGCCGCCCAGGAAGACGGTCCCCTGGTCGCGGACGATGACCGCCTCGTCGCTCATCGCCGGGACGTAGGCGCCGCCCGCCGTGCACGAGCCCAGCACCGCCGCGATCTGCGGGATGCCCAGCTTCGACATGGTGGCCTGGTTGTAGAAGATCCGCCCGAAGTGCTCGCGGTCGGGGAAGACGTCGTCCTGCATCGGCAGGAACGCGCCGCCCGAGTCGGCGAGGTAGACGCACGGGAGGCGGTTGTGCAGCGCCACCTCCTGGGCGCGCAGGTGCTTCTTGACGGTCATCGGGTAGTAGCTGCCGCCCTTGACCGTGGCGTCGTTGGCGACCACGACCACCGGTCGGCCCATGACCCGGCCCACGCCGGCGATCATCCCGGCGCCGGGCGCGTCCCGGCCGTCCTCGCCGTAGAGCCCGTCGGCGGCCAGCGGGGAGATCTCCAGGAAGGGGGAGCCGGGGTCGAGGAGGAGGTCGACGCGGTCGCGCGGCAGGAGCTTGCCGCGCCCGACGTGCCGTGCCCGGATCTTCTCCGGGCCGCCCGGCGCGGCGGCGGCGATCCGCTCGCGCAGCTCCAGGGCGAGGGCGCGGTTCGCCGCGTCGTTGGCGGCGAACGCGGGCCCGGCGGTGTCCACCGCCGAGCCGAGCACTGGTGCCCTGCTCATGGTGTCCTCTCGTGGAGGGATGTTAATGCTCACTAACAACCGTGATGTTAGTAACTACTAACATGGGTGTCCAGGGCCCGGGAGGCGCGAGTCACCCCGGAGCCACCCGCGGGCGAGGAGGGGCGGAGCGGATGGGGCCGAGACCGACGGGCGAGCGCCGGACGGCGATCCTGGGCGCGGCGGCGGGGCTCTTCGCCGAACGCGGCTACCGGGGGGTGTCCATCGACGACCTCGGCCGCGCCGTCGGCACCACCGGCCCTGCCCTGTACCGGCACTTCCCCGGCAAACAGGCACTCCTCGGCGAGGTGCTGGTCGACATCAGCGACCGCCTGGCGAGGCAGGGCAGGGAGCTGGTGGCGGAGGCGGCGAGTGCGGACGGCGCCCTGGAGGCGCTGCTGCGCGGACACATCGCGTTCGCCCTGGACGAGCCCTCCCTGATCACCGTGCACGACCGGGAGCTGGGCAACCTCACCGAGCCCGACCGGCGGCGCGTGCGCCGCCTCCAGCGCGGTTACGTCGAGGAGTGGGTGGGCGTGCTCGCCGAACTCCGGCCAGGGGCGTCCCCGACCGTGCTCCGCGCCGCCGTGCACGCCGTGTTCGGCCTGCTCAACTCCACCCCCCACAGCAGGGGCGAGCTGCCCCGGCCGCACATGGCCGAGCTGCTGCTCTCCATGGGCCGCGCCGCCCTCACCTCCCCCGACGCCGCGCCTCCGGCCGCGTAGCGCGGGGCCGGCACCCCGCCGTGCCCGCGGTCCCCCCGGTCAGCGGTCCCCGTTCCCGCGCTCCCCCACACCGCCGCCGTGGCCCGCCGACCCCGGACGGGGTACGAGGGTGCCCGGATTTGGAGGAGGCGATGCCGTGGGGTGACCCCGGCCGGGGTAGACCCGACGGACACCGATCCGGGGAGGCGGACATGAACGTGGTGACCAGGGGCTTTCGCGGGCGCGGGGGCCAGGACCCCGCGAGGGTTCCCCCGGGGCAGTACGAGACGCACGACTTCCCCGTGCTGTCCGCCGGACCCACGCCCCGGGTGGACACCGGGGAGTGGACCTTCTCGGTCGAGGCGGAGACGGGGCGGACGCGGGTGTGGACCTGGGAGGAGTTCCGGGCCCTGCCCCAGGAGCGGCCCCGCGTCGACATCCACTGCGTCACCCGCTGGTCGAAGCCGGACACCGACTGGGAGGGCGTCAGCCTCGACGTCCTGCTGGAGGACGTGGAGACCACCGCCGAGTACGCCCTCGCGTCCAGCTACGGCGGCTACACCACGAACCTCCCGCTCCAGGACCTCACCGACGGACAGGCGTGGATCGTGCACACCTTCGACGGAGAGCCGCTCGCCCCCGAGCACGGGGGACCGGCCCGGCTGATCGTGCCGCACCTGTACTTCTGGAAGTCGGCCAAGTGGGTGCGCGGGATCAGCCTGCTCCACCAGGACGAGCCCGGGTTCTGGGAGCAGGCCGGGTACCACGACTACGGCGACCCGTGGCGCGAGCAGCGCTACCGGGGCGACTGATGGTCGCGTGGCGGCCCGCGACCCTGGCGGCCGACCGCTGGGAGACCGACAGCGCCCGGACGCTGGTGCTCGACGTGCCCGGCTGGCCCGGCCACCGTGCGGGCCAGCACGTGGACGTCCGGCTGACCGCCGAGGACGGCTACACCGCCCAGCGCGGCTACTCGGTGGCCTCGGCCGACGAGGGGGAGCGGATCGAGCTCACCGTGCAGCGGGTGGAGGGCGGGGAGGTCTCCTCCTACCTCGTGGACGTGTTCGCGCCGGGGGACGCGGTGGAGGTGCGCGGCCCGCTGGGCGGCTGGTTCGTGTGGGACGCCGCGTCCCCGGACCCGGTGGTCCTGGTGGGCGGCGGCTCCGGGGTGGTGCCCCTGATGGCGATGGTGCGTGAGCGGCGCAGGGTGGGGAGCCGGGCGCTCTTCCGGGTCCCGTACTCGGTGCGCATGCCGGAGGACCG
Source organism: Nocardiopsis sp. NPDC055824 (assembly GCF_053616335.1). Taxonomy (NCBI): domain Bacteria; kingdom Bacillati; phylum Actinomycetota; class Actinomycetes; order Streptosporangiales; family Nocardiopsidaceae; genus Nocardiopsis; species Nocardiopsis sp. NPDC055824. The sequence goes on along the minus strand of NZ_JBSHDN010000264.1, from coordinate 647 downwards.
GTACTACCGGGGGGAGCTGGGCGCCCACCGGCCCGGAGACGGGGGAGTGGACCTGTTCGTCGCCTACACGCGCCGGGCCCCGGAGGCCTCGCCCCGCGGACCCGGGCGCCTGGGCGCGGCCGAGCTGAACACCCACGGGTTCCCGGCCGAGTTCGCCCCGGTGTGCTTCGTGTGCGGGCCGACCGGTTTCGTGGAGACGGCCTCCGACGCCCTCGTGGCCCTGGGGCACGACCCGAGACGGGTCCGGACCGAGCGGTTCGGATCCGGTGGAGGTGCCAGATGACCGAACCGGAGCACGTCGACGCCAACGCCCTGGCGGGTCCGCTGTCGGAGATCCTGTCCGTGGACCTGACCGCCGCCGAGCGGCGGTGCTCGGTGTGCGGGGCGTGCGGGGTGTTCGCGGAGCTGCACGTGACGGTGGACGGCCCGGGACTGGTGGCGAGCTGCCCGGTGTGCCGGACCCTGGTCCTGCGGCTGGTGCGCACCCCCGACAGCGTCTGGGTGGACCTGGGCGGGACGGGGGTCGTGCGGGTGCGCCTGGAGACGTGAGGCGGGGGCCTGCGGCGGTCGGCGGCGACCGCCGGACGGGCCCCGGCTCCGGGGCGGTGAGGGGGCGCCGGTCCCGGGTGGGCGGAACGGGCGGGGAC
>NZ_JBSHDN010000263.1:0-7628 GCF_053616335.1 Nocardiopsis sp. NPDC055824 | reverse complement strand
CACGGGAAGGGAGAGGGAGGCGCCGGGACCTGCTAGCCGCCGCTGTAGGAGTTGTACCTCTCGGCGCGCTCCTGGCCGGACATCGCCTGGATGGCGTCCATGACCTGGTCGGCGATCACCCTGCGGGCCTTGCCCGGAGCGAGGTGGTCGTAGCCGGAGGAGAAGTCCAGGGGTTCGCCGAAGCGGATGGTGAAGGGGCGCGGACGCGGCATGGACGCCCCCACCGGCTGCACGTCCTGGGTGCCCGACAGCGCCACCGGTACGACGGGGGCCTTGGACTCCATCGCCAGGTGCCCCACACCGGTCCGGCCCCGGTAGAGGCGCCCGTCGCGCGAGCGGGACCCCTCGGGGTAGATCACGCACGCCTCGCCCTCGCGCAGGCGGTCCAGCATCAGCTCCAGCGACATCATGGCGCCGCGGGCGTCGGAGCGCTTCACCGGCATGGCGCCCAGCGAGGAGAACACGGCCTTGGTCAGGCGGCCCTTGACGCCGGAGCCCTCGAAGTAGTCCGACTTGGCGAGGAAGCGCACCGGGCGCTGTGTGACCGACAGCGGGATGATGATGCTGTCCACGAACGACAGGTGGTTGCTGGCGAGCAGGACCGCGCCGGTGGCGGGGACGTTCTCACGGCCCAGGATGGTCGGGCGGCACAGGGTGCGCGCGAGTACCGACGCAGACTGCCTGAACGCACCATAGAGCACGTGGTCTCCCTCACGAGATTGGTCGGATGCCGGATCCAATGTAAGGGCGACCGGTCGGTAACATCGGCACCGGGTCACCCGGGTGCCCCAGGTCACCGCTTCGCGCGGCGGAGCCCGGGGACGGAGCGGCTCCGCTGCCCCGGCCCGTCAGCCGACGCGCCTCCAGTCCGCGTTGGCGCCGCACACGACCAGGCAGGGGCGCTCCCCGGGGACCCGTCCGGCGAGCCAGGCGGCGAAGGGCACCGCCGCCGCCGGTTCGGTGGCGATCCGGAACTCCTGCCACAGGCGGTCCTGCGCCTCGACGATCTCGGCGTCGTCCACGAGCGCCGGGGTCACCGGGTGGGCGCGCAGTACCTCGAACGGCACGCGGCCGAGGACGGACGCGCCCAGGGCGGAGGCGGCCACCGAGTCCACCGGGGTCTGCACCGGCCGGCCCGCCGCCAGTGCGGCGTGCAGGCTCTGGCAGCCCTCGGGCTCCACGCCCACGACCTGGCGTCCGCCCGCTCCCAGACGCACGCCGGCGGCGAGCCCGCCCCCGCCGACCGCGACCGCGATCGTGTCGCACTCGGGCGCGTCCGTGGCGATCTCCAGACCGATCGTGCCCTGGCCCGCGACGACCAGGGCGTCGTCGAAGGCGTGGAGGTAGCGCACACCCTCCGCCTCCGCGCGGGCCCTGGCGGCCTCGGCGGCCACGGCGTAGTGCTCGCCCAGCCGGACGATCTCGGCCCCGGTGGCGGCCAGCGGCGCCGCCTTGGCCTCGGGGACGGTCTCGGGCACGTACACCGTGGCGTGCACGCCCAGCAGCCGCGCGGCGGTCGCCACGCCCAGCCCGTGGTTGCCGCCGGAGGCGGTGATGACGCGCTCGGCCGGCTCCCCGCCGAGCAGCGCGTTGAGGGCCCCGCGCAGCTTGAACGCGCCCGTGAGCTGGAGGTGCTCCAGCTTCAGGGACAGCGGACGGCCGTCCACCTCGGTGTGCAGCACGGGGGTCCGTCGGGCGTAGGGCGCGATGCGCTCCGCCGCCGCGCGGACGTCGGTGGCCGTGGGCGTGCGCGCGGCGTGCGCGGTCGTGGGGCTCATGGCTCCACTCTGCCGCTACTGACGATTAACTTAAAGTTGGGTCTGCTAAAGATCAGTAAGCAGAACTTTGTGCCGGATGTTGTTTGGGAGAGGGTCGCCGTGCTGGACGCCAACCGGCTCCGCGTGCTCGTGGAGATCGCGCACGCGGGATCCATCGCCGCCGCGGCCGAGCGACTGTCGTTCACCCCGCCCGCCCTCTCCCAGCAGCTCACCAAGCTGGAGCGCGAGGTCGGATGCGCACTGGTCGAGCGCGGACGCACGGGGGCCACCCTCACCGAGGCGGGGCGGGTGCTGCTCGCCCACGGGGAACGCGTCCTGGGCGAGCTGCGCGACGCCGAGACCGCCGTCCGCGCGTTCGCGGGGGTGGTCCCCGACCGCCTGTCCCTGGGGGCCTTCGCCAGCGCAGGCAAGGTCCTGCTGCCCGCCACCCTCGCCGCCTTCGGCCGCGAGCACCCGCACGTGCGGCTGTCCCTGTCCGACATCGAGCCGCCCGGAGGGTACGGCCTGGTCGCCTCCGGCGAGCTGGACCTGCTCGTCACGCACCGCTACCCGGGCGTGCCCCTGCCGCGGGCCGGCGGCCTGCACCGCGAACGCGTCCTCGTCGACCCGCTGCTCGCGGTCGCCCCCACCGGGCACCCCCTCGGCGACCACGACCTGGGGCTGGCGGACCTGGCCGACGAGGAGTGGATCTGCGGGGCGCCCGGGATCCACAACCGCGTCAGCCTGGACACCGCGGCGGCCGCGGCCGGGGTCCGCCTGACCGTGGCCTACGAGACCCGCGACTACGAGGTCGCCCTCGCGCTCATCGAGGCCGGGGTCGGTGTGGCGCTCGTGCCGAGCAGCATCCTGGGCGCCGCGCGCCCGGGGCTCCGGGTGAGCCGCCCCCTGCGCGACGCCCGCCTGGCCAGGGAGATCTACGCCGTCCACCGGCGGCGGCCGACCGGGCCCGTCCACGCCATGGTCACGATGCTGCGCGAGGTGGCGGACCGTGCCCTGGGGGCGACACCGGAACTCCCCTGAGGCGGGGACGGCCGTCGGCGCGCATGCGGGTGCGCGTGCGGAGCTCGCCCCCGCCCGGCCGAGCGCCTGGCCCGTCGGCGCGCACGCGTGCGTGCGAGGTCCCGCACGACGAGTGCCGCCGGCCGGGAGAGGTCCAGGGTCACCCGTGCGGCCCCGCGCCCCGCTCCCCGGGGACCGGGTCCTCCTCCGCGCACACGGATGCCGGGGCCCGCGCCCCGTCCGCGGACGTGCGGGGCGGCCGGAGCCCGGTGCCGGGGCGGGGGTCACAGCGGCGGCGCCCCGGGCGGCAGGGGGGCGTTCCACCGGTACCGCAGCGCGAGGATCCGCACGGTGAAGCAGACCAGGGCGCCGACGACCGCGACCAGGCCCGTGCCGAACCCGGCCACGTTCGCGAGCACGACGAACGCGGCGCCGAGCATCGCCGGGATGGCGTACAGGTGCGAGTTGGCGCTGAGCACGGTCGGTACGCGGTTGAGCAGCACGTCGCGGACGGTGCCGCCGCCGACCCCGGTGATCGCGCCCAGCAGGACCGCCTGGAGCGGACCGAACCCCATCTCCTGCGCCTTGGTCGCGCCGATCACCGCGAACAGGCTCAGGCCGGCCGCGTCGAACAGCAGGATCGGCCTGGACAGGTGCGTCAGCTGGCGGCTGAGGAAGAAGGCCAGCGTGCCGCCGACGAGCGCGGTCGTGATGTAGCGCCAGTCCTGGAAGGTCGCCGGGGTCACCCCCAGCAGGACGTCGCGGATGACGCCGCCGCCGATGGCGGTGACCAGGCCGAGGGACAGCACACCGACGATGTCCACCCGGGCGGTGCGGATGGCCGTCAGGGCCCCGTCGACGGCGAACGCCAGGATGCCGACGAGGTCGAGGACGAGGAGGAGGTTCTGCGTGGACATGGGGATGCGCCGGGGAGGCGGTTCCTTCCGGATCGGACCGGGTGACGACCTGCAATTCCATCACGCCCCGGCCCGCGCACGGCCCGTTCCGGGGGTGACGCGCCGCACGCGGGCGCTCCGCCGGACCGCGCTCCCCGTGCGCGTCCGCGGCCGTCCGCCGTACGCGTGCGGGCCGCTTCCGCGCCTCCCGCGCGGTTCCGGAGGCGCGAACCCGTGGAATAGCCGCGTGTCGGACCTTCCCCCCACCCCGGGCAGGGGCCACCATCGTGGTTGACCCACCGGGCTGCGGGCGGAACGAGGCACATGGAACACCTGGACGCGATCATCATCGGCATGGGACCGGGCGGCGAGACGGTCGCGAGCCGTCTGCTCGAGGCGGGCAGGCGGGTCGCCGTCATCGAGCGCGAACTCGTCGGCGGCGAGTGCGGCTACTACGCCTGCATCCCCACCAAGGTGCTGCTGCGGCCCCCGGAGGTTCGCGCGGAGGCCGCCGGCGCGGCGGGCGTCTCCCGGCCGGACCTCGACTGGCCCCGGCTGCGCGAGTACCGCGATCAGATGATCCGCCACCTCGACGACTCCGCACAGGTCCAGGGGTACCGGGACCAGGGCGCGCTGGTGTTCAAGGGCGAGGGGCGCGTGATCGGCCGCGACCCCTGGCGCGTGGCGGTGGGGGACACCGAGCTCACCGCCGACCACGTGGTCGTCGCCACCGGGTCCTCGGCCGTGCGCCCGCCGATCGACGGCCTCGACGCCCTGGACCGGTCCATGGTGTGGACCAACCGGGAGGCCACCACCCTCACGGAGATCCCCCGCAGCGCCCTCGTGGTCGGCGGCAGCGCCGTCGGCGTCGAACTGGGGCAGTTCCTGTCCCGGATGGGCGCCGCGGTGACGGTCGTCCAGCGCGGGCCCCGCCTGGTGGACCGCGAGGAACCGCGGCTGTGCGAGCTGATCGGCGACCAGTTCGCCCGCGACGGCATCTCCGTGCACCTGGGGACCCAGGTCGCCTCGGTGTCCAGGGACGGCGACGGCGTGCTCGCCACCCTCGACAACGGCGAGCGCGTCCGCGCCGACGTGGTGGTGCTCGCCACCGGTCGCCGGCCCCGGACCGACGGCCTCGGGCTGGAGGAGGCCGGCGTGCGGACGGACCGGAGCGGCCTGCCGGTGGACGAGCGCTGCCGGGCGGAGCCGGGCCTGTGGGGCATCGGCGACGCGACCGGGGTGTCGATGTTCACGCACGTGGCCAAGTACCAGGGGCGCGTCGTCGCCGACAACATCCTGGGCAGGGAGCGCACCGCCGACTACACGGCGGTCCCCCGCGTGATCTTCTCCGAGCCCGAGATCGCGGCGGTGGGGCTCACCGCCCGGCAGGCGGTGGAGCGCGGGATCGACGCGGTCACCGCCGAGGCCGACCTGCCCGAGACCCTGGCCCGGCCCTGGACCTACGGGACCGACCCGCGCGGCACGCTCGGGCTGGTCGCCGACCGCGGGCGCGGGGTCCTGGTCGGCGCGTGGGCGTTCGGGCCGATGGCGTCGGAGTGGATCCACACCGCCGCGCTGGCGATCCGGGCAGGGATCCCGGTGGCGACCCTGCTCGACTCCGTCCCCCAGTTCCCGACCTTCAACGAGGCCTACCTGATCGCGCTGGAGAAGCTGGAGGCGTAGCGGCCGGACCGGGACCGCGGCGTCAGCCGGAGGAGGCCAGGGTGGCCTCCTCCTCGGCCTCCACGCTGCGGTTCCACTCGGCCTTGGAGGCCTGCCAGCCGTCCTCGTCGCGGCCCAGGCGCCAGTAGCCGGAGATGGACAGGCTCTCCTTGGCCAGCCCGTACTCGACGCGCAGGAGGCGGCGCAGGTCGCGGACGAACCCCGCCTCGCCGTGCACGAACGCGTGCACGGCGCCCTCGGGGAGGTCGAGCGCGCGCACGGCCGGGACCAGGAGGGACCCGACGGGCCGGTCTCCGCGGTGCAGCCAGTGCACGTGGACGTCGTCGTGGGCGTCGAGCTTGTGCTCCTCCTCGGGCCCCTGGACCTCGACGAACACGTGCGCGGTGCGGCCGACCGGAAGCCGCTCCACGGAGGCGGCGATGGCGGGAAGGGCGCTCTCGTCCCCGGCCAGCAGGTGCCAGTCGGCGCCGGGGTCGGGGGAGTAGCCGCCGCCCGGCCCCAGCATGCACAGCCGGTCGCCGTGCGAGGCGCCCGCCGCCCAGGCACCGGCCAGGCCGGAGCTGCCGTGGTGGACGAAGTCGATGGTCAGCCGGCGGGAGTCGGGGTCCCAGGCGCGCACGGTGTAGGTGCGGGTGACCGGCCACTCCTCGCGGGGGCGCTCGGCACGGATCCGGTCCACGTCGAGGGGTTCCGGGTCGCCCGGGGCGGGCGGCGGGAACAGGAGCTTGACGTAGCTGTCGGTGTGGCCCCCGGTCGCGAACGAGGAGAGTCCGTCACCGCCGAACACGACCCGGACCATGTGCGGCGTCAGCTGCTCGACCGACTCCACCCGTCCCGTGTGGACGGTCCTCTTCGGACGTTCCCGCCGCTCTGCCATGGTGTCCCCGTTCTCGCGTCGTGGGTTAGGTAAGCCTAACCACCTCACACGGTAGGGCACCCTGCGCCAACAGGGCAAACCGCCGCGAACCACAGGGCCGGTCCGGGGCCGGGCCGGAGTCTCACGGACGTTCCCGCGCGGGGGCCCGGGGACGCGTGAACGCCCCGTCACGCGTCCCCCGGCACCGCCCGCGCGGGCCCGAGGGCCGGCCCCTACGCCGCGTCGGTGCGGTCCCTGCCGCGGTCGGCGCCCCCGTCCGGGGCGGGCCGGGTGAACGCCCCGTGCAGCTCGCGGTCCCCGTCCGCCGCACCGGCCCGCAGGGCGGCCAACCAGGCCGCTCCGCCCTCCGTGCACCCGGCCGCGACGACCTCCGACCCGGCGGTGCCCATCGTCAGCTTGCGGGTGAGCGCCGACCGCACCGGTTCCGAATGCGCGAGCACGCCGCCCGCCAGCACCACGGGCAGGCACTCGCCGGGGTTGCGCACCTGGTGCACCGAGTGCGCCAGGTGTCCGGCGGCGGCGTCCACGATCACCTCGGCCGCAGGGTCGCCCAGCGCGTACGCCTCGCTGACCAGCGGCGCGAGTGCGGCGAGTGCGATCGGGGGCGCGGCGGTCAGGGTCCGGGCGAAGTTCCTGGCGTGCTCCTGGGGTATGTGGGACTCCCCGTCCACCGGCCTCTGGCCGGGGATGACGCGTTTGGCCACCGCCCGGGCCAGCGGGCTGAGGCCGCCGCCCCGGGACAGCTGACGCGCCGTCTCCTTGGCCGCGTGGTGCCCGATCCAGAACGCCGAGCCGTCGTCGCCGATCAGCCACCCCATGCCGTCCGCGGACCGGGTCCGCCGGCGGTCGTCGATCCGGGTGGCGATCGCCCCGGTCCCGGCGATCAGCACCGTGCCGTGCGCGGACGGGGTCCCGGCGGCGAAGGCCACCTCGTCGTCCCCGGTGAAGACACCCCGGCCGACGGCCGGCCCGGCCTCGTGCAGGGCGCGCTCCATCCGCGCGCGCACGCCCGGGTCGCGGAGCGCGGAGACTCCGGCCAGGCCCACCACCACCGCGGCCACCGCGTCGCGCGCCCCCCGCCCGGCCTGGTCCAGGGCCCCCGCGACCGCCTCGGCGAGCCGGTCGGCGGCCGCGTCGGCGCCGTGCGCGTTGGGGTTGGCCCCCCCGGACCGGGCCCGGCCCAGGCGCTCGCCGGACAGGGTGGCGACCAGTGCGCGGGTGGCGGTGCCGCCCGCGTCCACCCCCACCACGAGTCTGCGCCGACCGTCGCGGGGCGGGTGGTCGGACGGGGTCCTGAGGGGAGGGGTCGTACGTTTCACACGGTAGGAGTGCCCCCTGGGGCGGCGGGTTACTCCTCGGTCCCGCGCCTGTGGACGACGGCCGCGGGACGGAGGT
>NZ_JBSHDN010000262.1:0-7634 GCF_053616335.1 Nocardiopsis sp. NPDC055824 | reverse complement strand
GGGCCGTACGGCCCCCGCCCCCGGCGGGCGTGTCCCGGCCCCGCTCGGGGCCGTCGTGCGATCAGCTGCAACCGCTGGTGGAGCCGCAGCCCTCGCAGGCGTAGCAGCTGCCGGAGGGCCGCATCCTGGTGCCGCAGGTGACGCACAGCGGCGCGTCGGCGACGAATCCCTGGCCGGCCAGCAGGTCCGCCGTGGAGTGCACCTCGGCGGGCTCCGCCGGGGACGCCTGCGGAGCGGGCGCGTCCGGGGTCCCGGGCGCCTCCGCCCCGTGGGTGGCGGCGGACTGGGCGTAGGACTCCACCTGGGCGGCGACCTGGGCCGGGTCCTCGCCCGCGAGCTGCGCCTGGCGCTCGGAGGCCGACAGGACGCCCAGGGCCGCGCGCTCCTCGTAGGGCAGGTGGTCCAGGGCCAGGCGGCGGAAGATGTAGTCCACCACCGACTGGGCCATGCGGATGTCCGGGTCGTCAGTCATGCCCGCCGGGTCGAACCGCATGTTGGTGAACTTGTCCACGTAGGTCTCCAGCGGCACCCCGTACTGGAGGGCGATGGAGATCGCGATGGAGAACGCGTCCATGACCCCGGCCAGGGTCGAACCCTGCTTGCCGAGCTTCATGAAGACCTCGCCCAGGCCGTCGTCCGGGTAGGAGCCCGCCGTGATGTACCCCTCGGCGCCGCCCACGGAGAACGAGGTGGTCTCGCTCGGACGCTTCTTGGGCAGGCGGCGGCGGACCGGGCGGGCCACCTCGACGGTCCGCACCTCGGGCTCCGCCTCCTCCTTCTCCGACGCGCCCGTCGACAGCGGCTGGCCGACCTTGCAGTTGTCGCGGTAGACGGCGAGCGCCTTCAGGCCCAGCTTCCAGCCCTGGAAGTAGATGTGCTCGAAGTCCTCGACCGTGGCGTCCTCCGGCACGTTCACCGTCTTGGAGATCGCGCCGGACAGGAACGGCTGCACGGCGGCCATCATCCGCACGTGGCCCATGGGCTTGATGTAGCGGCGGCCCATCGCGCAGTCGAACACCTCGTAGTGCTCGGGACGCAGGGAGGGGGCGTCCACGACGTGGCCGTTCCCGGCGACGTACTCGACGATCGCCTCGGCCTGCTCGTCCTGGTAGCCCAGGTTCGCGAGCGCGCGCGGGATGGCCTGGTTGACGATCTGCATCGAACCGCCGCCGACCAGCTTCTTGAACTTGACCAGCGAGAAGTCGGGCTCGATGCCGGTGGTGTCGCAGTCCATCATGAAGCCGATGGTGCCGGTGGGCGCGAGCAGGCTCGCCTGGGCGTTGCGCCAGCCGTTGCGCTCCCCGACCCTGAGGCACTCGGCCCACTCGCGGGTGGCCGCGGCGTGGACGGGCTCCTCCAGGGAGGTCACCGTGCGCAGGTCGTCGTTGGCGGCGGCGTGCTTGCGCATGACGCGCTTGTGGGCCTGCTCGTTGCGCTTGTAGCCGTCGTAGGGGCCGACCACCCCGGCCAGCTCCGCGCTGCGGCGGTAGGCGGTGCCGGTCATCAGCGAGGTGACGGCGGCGGCGACGGCGCGGCCGCCGTCGGAGTCGTAGGCGTGGCCGGTGGCCATGAGGAGGGCGCCCAGGTTGGCGTAGCCGATGCCGAGCTGGCGGTAGGAGCGGGTCGTCTCACCGATCTTCTCGGTCGGGAAGTCGGCGAAGGTGATGGAGATGTCCATCGCCGTGATGACCAGCTCGGTGAGCCTGGTGAAGCCCTCGACGTCGAAGGTGTCGTCCTCGCGCAGGAACTTCAGCAGGTTGATCGAGGCCAGGTTGCAGGACGAGTCGTCCAGGGACAGGTACTCGCTGCACGGGTTGCTGGCGCTGATCCGCCCGGTCTCGGGGTTGGTGTGCCAGTCCTGGATGGTGCCGTCGTACTGGATGCCGGGGTCGGCGCACTCCCAGGCGGCCCTGGCCATCCGGGTGAAGAGGTCCTTGGCGTCCACGGTGGCGACGACCTCGCCGGTGGTGCGGGAGGTGAGGCCGAACTCGGAGCCGGTGTCGACGGCGCGCATGAACGCGTCGGAGACGCGGACGGAGTTGTTGGCGTTCTGGTACTGGACGCTGAACATGTCGGCGCCGCCCAGGTCCACGTCGAAGCCGGCGTCGCGCAGGGCGCGGATCTTGTGCTCCTCGCGGGCCTTGGTCTCGACGAACTCCTCGATGTCGGGGTGGTCGACGTCCAGGACGACCATCTTGGCGGCCCGGCGGGTGGCTCCGCCGGACTTGATGGTCCCGGCCGAGGCGTCGGCTCCGCGCATGAAGGACACGGGTCCGGAGGCCGTGCCGCCCGAGGACAGCAGCTCCTTGCTGGAGCGGATGCGGGAGAGGTTCACACCCGCGCCGGACCCGCCCTTGAAGATGATCCCCTCTTCCTTGTACCAGTCGAGGATCGACTCCATGGTGTCGTCGACGGAGAGGATGAAGCACGCGCTGACCTGCTGCGCCGAGGCCGTCCCGACGTTGAACCACACCGGCGAGTTGAAGCTGAACAGCTGGTTGGCGAGGGCGTGCTTGAGCTCGTGGTCGAAGATCTCCGCGTCCTCGTCGCCGGCGAAGTAGCCGTGCTCGACGCCGGTCGCGGTGTAGACGCCGACGACGCGGTCGATGAGCTGCTTGAGGCTCCACTCGCGCTCGGGGGTGCCGACGGCTCCGCGGAAGTACTTGCTCGCCACGATCTGGGTGGCGTTCATGGACCAGGAGGCGGGGAACTCCACGCCGCGCTGCTCGAAGTTGACCGTGCCGTCACGCCAGTTGGTCATGACGACGTCGCGGCGCTCCCACTCCAGGGAGTCGTACGGGTGCGTCCCGGGGGTCGTGAAGACCCGCTTGATCTTCAGGCCCTTGCGGCTCCCCTTGCCCTTGCGCCCCGTCGAACCGCTGGCGGTTTCCGTCATCGTGGATTCTCCCCCTACCTCGTGGGCACGGCCTGCCCAACCGTGCACGGCGTCCTTGGAATACGGGACGGCCGGTCACGGGAGGACGTGTCCCGCGATGTCCGGCCGGCCCCTGCGGTGCCCCGCCCGCGGCCCTCTCCCGGCCGCGGGGGCGCTACCCGGTGGTGGTGCTGCTCTCGGGGAGGGGGCCGGCCGCGCCGCCGTCGCCGTCCTCCCGGTCCTGCCGCAGGCTGGCGATCTCGGCCTCGAAGTCGGCGAGGCTCTCGAAACCGCGGTAGACGCTGGCGAAGTGCAGGTAGGCCACCTCGTCCAGGTCACGCATCGGGCCGAGGATGGCCAGGCCGATCTCGTGGGCCGGCACCTCGGCGACGCCGCGTCCGCGGATCTCCTCCTCGACCTGCTGGCCGAGCTTGGCGAGCGCGTCCTCGGAGACGGGGCGGCCCTGGCAGGCCCGGCGCACCCCGGCGATGATCTTGGTACGGCTGAAGGGCTCGGTGACCCCGGAGCGCTTGGCGACCATCAGCAGGACGGTCTCCTGCGTGGTGAACCTGCGCTCGCACACCGGGCAGGACCGGCGGCGCCTGATGGCCGCGCCGTCGTCGGTGGACCTGCTGTCGATCACCCTGGTGTCCGGATGGCGGCAGAACGGACAGTGCATCCTGGTTCACCTGCTTCCCTCACCGAATCGACACCCTGTATCTCTACTAAACCACAACTCCTGGGCAATCCATCCCGCGAGAGCACCAGATGTTGTGGTCGAACTTAGGCGCAGCAAGGGGTGGCCCGCAACTCCGCGGCCCGCGTGTCCCGCACGCGGACACGCGACGGGACCCGCGGCGGAGGCAGGGGGCGGACATGGGGGCGCGGGGGCGCCGGGCCGCCCCGGGGGCGTCCGGCTCCGTCGACAAGAATAGCGGCGGAGGCCCCCGGCGCCCGCTGCGACCGGCGGCCCGCCGCGCCCGGAAGCACGTTCCACGAGGGGGTTCCGGCATCGCCCCCGGGATCCGGGAGACCAGTCCCACATCCCCCGGAACCGCCCTCGGGGAGACGTGTTCGCGCATTCCGGGGACAACACCACGTGAACACGTGTACACACGTCGGTAGAGGCCGGAAATTGACCGCGAAAACACGCGGGACAATGGACCGAGCCATCGAACGCTTGTTTGATATCACCGTGCGCAACGTCTAATGTTGACTGTGATTTCACGCTGGTTTCGCCATCACGCGGACCCCAGGTCGGCGCGGTTGCGGACCGGTGGTGGCCAGTCACGCAATCAGGCCCTGACCGAACCGAATGCCGAGGAGGCCCGGCCGTGCCGGAGGAGAATCCCGGAACCGCAGATTCCACCGCCGTTCTCACCGCAGTGGGGAACACGGGGGGATCCACGCCCGAAGCCCCCAAACTCACCGCCCGACAGCAGAGCGTCCTGAACTGCATCCAGCGGTATGTGCGCGAGCGGGGCTTCCCCCCGTCGATAAGGGAAATCGGGGAAGCGGTCGGCCTCTCCAGCCCTTCCAGCGTGGCGCACCAGCTCAAGGTCCTCCAGCGCAAGGGCTACCTGCACCGGGACCAGAACAGGCCCCGGGCGGTGGAGCTGCGCTCGCCCGGCCGCTCCTCCGGCCGGACCGTGACCCCCGAGGACATCGACCCCTCGCGCGCCGCGGCCGTGCCCCTGGTCGGCCGCATCGCCGCCGGCGGGCCCATCCTGGCCGAGGAGTCGGTGGAGGACGTGCTCGCGCTGCCCCGCCAGCTGGTCGGGGAGGGCCGCCTGTTCATGCTCACCGTGGTCGGCGACTCGATGATCGACGCCGCCATCACCGACGGCGACCTGGTCGTGGTCCGCCAGCAGCAGGACGCCAACAACGGTGACATCGTGGCGGCCCTGCTGGACGACGAGGCGACCGTCAAGGTCCTGCGCCGCGAGGAGGACGGCCACGTCTGGCTGATGCCGCGCAACAAGGCCTACGAGCCGATCAACGGGGACGCCGCCACCGTCCTGGGCAAGGTCGTCGCGGTCATGCGACGCGTCTGACCCCGGTCCGGCCCCACTGCCCCGCGCCCCCGGCGCCGTCCTGCGACGGCCCGGGGGCGCCGTGCCGTGCGCGCGGGCGCCCGGCGGCCGGGGCCGCTCGGCACGCGCGCGGTCGCGGGAACCTCGGCGCATCCCCGGCCTCCCGGGCATGGGCCGCCCGGCAGGCGCACGGTCGCGGGAGGGCCTGTGGACGACGGGGGCCCGCCGGGCGGGGCCGCTAGGCTGGAACCGTGTCCACACCACTCTCCTCCCCCTCCGCCCGACCGCGCGCCGCACTGGTCGGCGGTGCCCTCGCGGTCCTGCTCTCCGCCGCCTGCGCCCCGGCCGACACAGGCGGCGCCGAGCCCCCCGGTGCCGGCGGGGTCGAGCGCGAACTCGCCTTCGAGGGCGGCGGGCACGAGGTCTCCGCGAGCTTCCGCACACCGCACGACGCGTCCGGGAGGGTCCCCGGCGCACTCATCATCTCCGGCAGCGGTCCCACCGACCGCGACAGCAACGCGCCCGTGCGGCCCGACGCCGACACCAACCGCAACCTCTCCCGCGTACTCGCCGAAGCCGGTGTGGCCTCGCTGCGCTACGACAAGTTCGGCAGCGGCCCGGACCCGCAGACCGGGGAGGAGACCGGCCCCGGGGGCGTCCGGACGATCGCCCCTGTGGACCCCGGGGTCTTCGACCGGCAGGTCGTGGCGGCGTACGAGGAGCTCGTCGCGCAGCCCGAGGTGGACCCGGGGCGCGTGGTCGTCGTCGGCCACAGCGAGGGCGCCCTCTACGCCCTGCGCGCCCACGAGCTCATCGGCTCCGGGCACCCCTCGCCCGCGCTGGTGCTGGCCGCCCCTCCGGGCACGCGCTACCTGGACCTCCTCGACCGCCAGGTCACCGAGCAGGTCCGCATGGCGGAGGGGGCGGGCCAGATCGAGGAGGCGGAGGCGGTGCAGCTCCTCTCGGACATGCGCGCCGGGCGGGCCGCGGTCAGGGGAGGACGCGACCTCACGTCGCAGGAGAGCGACCGGTTCGGCGTCTACACACCGTGGAACGCCGACTTCCTCGCGTTCATGGACGGCCTCGACCCCGTCGAACTCGGTCGCGACCTGCCCGAGGGCACACCGGTCCTGGTCCTGTGGGGGGAGGACGACGCCCAGGTCTCTCGGGAGGACGTGGACCGGCTCATGACGGGTCTGGACGGCGCCGAACGCGTGGACCTGCCCGGTACCGACCACATCCTCCGAGCCTTCGAGGACGAGCCCGGAGCGGCGGTCCTGGACTCGGACAGACCCTTCGCCGAGGGGGTCGCCCCGGCGCTGGAGGAGTTCCTCGACACCGCCTGGTAGGGCTCCCGGCCGTCGGGGACGCCCGGGGGGGCGCCGGCCCGTCACTCGGGGATCGACTCCGGGAGGGCCCCGACCACCGCCAGGGCGAGCTCCTCCGCGTCGGCGACGATACGCTCCTCGTCGGCCGGCTCGGTCGCGTCGTAGCGGGACGCCACGCTGTAGCAGGACTCCAGGTACAGGTTGGAGACCCGCGTCCCCACGCAGCCGACCGTGAACGGCGCCCCGCGGGTCCAGCGCACCGCCTCCTCGCCGACACCGTCCAGCCCGGTGGTGTCGTGCTGTTCCGTGGTCGCGCGCAGGTTGTCGGCGGCGGTCGTCACCCCGCCCGGGTTGGGAGCGGCCACCATCACCAGCGTCGCCGTGGCCGGAACCGCCTCTCCCGGGCCCTCCGGGGTGGCCCAGCGGCACTGCCACCCGGACCCGGCCGGGTCCTCCGGACCGCCGACCGGCTCCTCCAGCTCCAGTTCGTGCCCCGGCACCAGCGCGTCCAGCGTCTCCGTCGCGACGGCGGCGCACTCGGGGGCCGACTCGTACTCGCCCGTCTCCGGGGAGTCCCGCGTGACGACGTACCAGATCGCGCCGGCCGCGAGCAGGAGCAGGGCCAGGCCGGCGGCGACCACTCCCGCCGTCGCGCAGCCCCTGCTCTGCGGCTGCGCCGACGGCACCACCTCGGGAGGAGGGCCGTACGGGGGCTGGGCGGGGTACTGCGGGCTCACAGGGACTCCCCGATCCGTCCGGCGAACTCGGCGGCCAGGTCGGCCGCGTCCTCGGGGTCGACCGGTTCCTGCCCGGCCAGGCCCGCGTAGGACACGCGCACGAACAGGTTGTCGCTGTGGAAGGCGAGTTCGGCGGTGCCGGGCACCTGCCCGTGCCACACCGCGCCCTCGCCCGCCGGCAGGTCCACCTCCTCGGCGCGCACGGGCAGGAGTGCCGTGTACGCCTCCGCGGCGCGGTCGGCCCCGGTCACCGGTTCCTCCCCCGTGGCGTCGGTGAAGAGCGCCGACACGTCGACGCGCAGTGCTCCCCCGTCGCCGCCGGGGGCCCCGGGCGAGGACCACGCGCACACGAGGTTGTCGCCGCCCTCCAGGGGGCCCTGCTCCCGGGGCTGCGCGACCGCCCCGGGCAGGCGCTCCGCGAGGAGTTCGCCGGTGACGGCGTCGCAGCCGGTCGCCGCGGCGTGGACGTCACCGCTCTCGGGGACGTCCGGGTCGTTCCCGGACAGCCACAGCCCGCCGCCGACGGCGGCCGCGGACAGCACCACCGCGCCCGCACCGATCACGGCCACCCGCACGAGGGGACCCACCCGGCCACCCGCCTCCCTGTCGGTCACCGAGCCGACCGCGGGGGACGGCGGCCGCGCCCGGCGGCCCCCGGCCC
>NZ_JBSHDN010000261.1:0-7703 GCF_053616335.1 Nocardiopsis sp. NPDC055824 | reverse complement strand
ATCTGCACATCACGGCGCAGCGGACGCAGCGCCCGCTCCGACATGTGCGTGATGTCGCGCCCCTCGAACTCCACCCGGCCCCGGGTGGGCTCCAGCAGACGCATCACCATCCGCGACAACGTGCTCTTACCGGATCCGGACTCGCCCACGATCCCCAGGGTCTCCCCCTGGTGCAGATCGAAGGACACACCCTTGACCGCCCAGAAGTCCGTGGCCTTGCCCCACGTGCCGCCGCGCACCTTGAACCGCTGCGCCACGTCCTCGACCCGCAGCAGCGGCTCGCCGGCGTTGTCGCCGGTACCGCTCACGGGTGGGACGAAGGCCTTGAACTCGCCGGGCTCGGTGACCGTGCCCTCGCGCTGCTCCTTCTCGATCCGGTCCGCGCGGTCCTGGGCGCGCCGCTGGGCGCGGGAGACCTCCACGCGCGGCACCGCGGCCAGGAGCCCCTGGGTGTAGGGGTGTTCGGGTGCGGACAGGACCCGGCGCACGTCGCCGCGCTCCACGGCCACGCCGTGGCGCATGACCACGACCTCGTCCACCGACCCCGCGACGACGGCCAGGTCGTGGGAGACCAGGATCAGGCCCATGTTCAGGTCGCGGCGCAGCTCGTCCAGCAGGTCCAGGATGCGCGCCTGCACCGTCACGTCCAGGGCCGTGGTCGGCTCGTCCGCCAGCAGCACCTTGGGATCGCACATCAGCCCCATCGCGATGACCACGCGCTGGCGCATGCCGCCCGAGAACTCGTGCGGGTAGGAGTTGATCCGCTTGGCCGGGTCGGGGATGCCCACCCGGTCCAGGGACTCGACCGCCCGCTTGACCGCGTCGGCCTTGGAGGCCTTGGGGTTGTGGATCCGGTAGGCCTCGACGAGCTGGTTGCCGATCGTGTACTGCGGGTGCAGCGACTGCATCGGGTCCTGGAAGACCATCGCGATGTCGTTGCCGCGCATGCGCCGCAGTTCCTTGTCCGACGCCGACACCACGTCCTTGCCCACCACCTCGATGGAACCGCTGATCCGCGCCCGGCTCCCCCGGTGCAGGCCCATCAGCGCCAGCGACGTCACACTCTTGCCCGAGCCGGACTCGCCCACGATGCCGAGGGCGCCGCCGGCGGGCACCTCGAAGGACAACCCGTTCACCGCCTGGACGTCGCCGTCCATGGTCGGGAACGTCACCCTCAGGTCGTCCACGCGGACGACGGGCTCGGTCGAGGCCATGTCACATTCCTTCATTAGAGCTGGTCTGGTCGAACGCTGTCGCGCGTTACTTCGCGATCCGCACCCGCGGGTCGACGATCGGGTACAGCAGGTCGACGATCAGGTTGCAGATGACGATGAAGACGGCTCCCAGCAGGGTCACGCCGAGCACCACGGGCAGGTCCTTGCCGATGATCGCGTCGATGGCGTAGGCGCCCACGCCGTTGAGGGAGAACACCTTCTCCGTGAGGATCGCGCCGCCGAGGACGAGGCCCAGGTCCAGGCCGAAGATCGTCACGATGGGGGTCAGGGTCGGGCGCAGCGCGTGCTTGAAGATCACGCGGCGCTCGCTGAGCCCCTTGGCGCGGGCGGTGCGGATGTAGTCCTCGCCCAGGGTCTCCAGCATCCCCGCGCGGGTCTGCCGCGCGTACTGGGCCGCGTGCAGGAACGCCAGCGTCACCCAGGGCAGGATCATGACCTGGAACCAGCCGACGGGGTCCTCCCCCAGCGGCACGTACCGCGAGACGGGGAACAGGTTCCACTCGTGGACGAGGAAGGCCAGGGCCAGCAGGCCGGTGAAGTACACGGGCATGGAGACGCCGACGAGGGCGGTTCCCATGGCCAGGCGGTCGAAGAGGCTGCCCTTCTTGACCGCGGACAGGACGCCGACGGCCACGCCGCCGATGACCCAGATGACGGCCGCGCCGAAGGCCAGCGACATCGTGACCGGCAGGCGGTCGAGCAGCTGGGGCAGCACGGGGCTGTTGGTGGTGAAGGAGTAGCCGAGGCAGGGGGCCGCGCACTCCACGGTCTCCCGACCGAAGGTGTACTCGGAACCGAAGAGCAGCGACTTCACGAAGTCGAAGAACTGCACGGCGATGGGCTGGTCGAGGCCGAGCCGGGCCACCGTGGCGTCGAGCGCCTCGGGCGTGGGCGCCTTGCCCACGTACATGGCGGCCATGCCGCGCGGGGTCACGCCCGCCCACCGGGGCAGGACGTAGAAGATACAGAAGGTCACCGCCGTGACGACGGCGAGCAGCAGCAGCCCCGCTCCGAGGCGGCGAAGAATATAGTTCAGCATCGCGGTCGGCGGCGGGGGTACCCACGGGGCCGTGGGACCCCCGCCGCGTTCACCTGCCTTCTCGTACTAGTTCAGGCCGGCTGGGGCTCTAGCCCCGGTCCACGCCGATGGCCATGAAGTCGTACATGGCGTACGACGACGTGTAGTAGACGTTGGTCAGCTCGTCCGAGCGGTAGAACATCGCACGGTCGAAGACGACGGGCAGGATGGCCGCCTGCTCCATGACCAGGGTGTCGATCTGGGTGTAGATGTTGGCGCGCTCGTCCGGGTCCTCGGTCTTGAGGGCGTCGTCCCAGAGGCCGTTGACCTCGGGGTCGTCGAGCTCGGACGTGTTGTAGTTGCCGGTCGCCTGGATGGCGTCGCCGTCGGTGATCTTGGAGGCGAAGCCGTAGCCGGTGGCCCAGTCGGGGATCCAGCCGGAGACGCTCAGACCGATGTTGTTCTCACGGACGTAGTCCTGCGAGCCGGCGTACTGGGCGAAGAAGTCCTCGGCCGGGAAGGTCTGGATGTCGGTCTGGATGCCGACGCGCGTCAGGGACTCCTGCAGGGCCTCGGCGGTGGCGATGTCGTTGGGACGACCGTCGCGGACGGCGATGGTGGTCTCGAAGCCCTCGTCCTCGCCGCACTCCTCGAGCTTGGCCTGCGCGGCCTCCAGGTCGCCCTTGTTGTCCGTGGACGGGTAGAGGTCCGACTCCGGGTCGGCGCCGGGGATGGTCGGCGGGAGCAGGTTGGTGGCGAGGTCGCCGCCGCTCTCACCGCCCCAGGCGCGGTGCAGGCTGTCACGGTCGGCCGCGTACATGATCGCCTGGCGGCAGGCGACGTCCTCGATGACCGGGGTGTGGATGTTGACGTAGCGCAGGGCGCCGGAGAGCGGGTTGTCCAGGTTGGGCTGGGCCGCCTCGTCGGTGAGCAGCGTGCTCTTCATGGCCGGGCCGACGCCGACACCGGAGAGGTCGACGTCGATCTCGCCGTTGACCAGGCGCTGGTCGATCTCGTCCTGGTCCACGCCGATCTCGACGGTGACCTCGTCCGGCAGGGCCGGGCGGATCGGGTCGGTCTCGCTGTCCCAGTGCTCGTTGCGGGTCAGGTTGAGCGCGACGCCGGGCTGGTAGGCGCCGTCGAACTTGTACGGCCCGGAGGAGACGACGTTCTCCTTGTAGAGCGCGCCGCGGTCGCTGTCCAGCGGGACCGGGGCGGTCTGCGGCTGGGTCAGGATGTACGGGAACTCGGAGAAGGAGTCCTTGAGGTGGAAGACCAGGGTGTAGTCGTCCGGCGTCTCGACGGCCGTGAAGTCCGCCAGCGGGTCGTCGCTCTCGAAGACGTTGAACGGCTCCTGGTCCAGGTGCGCCTCGAAGTAGCGCGGCCCGTTGGGCAGCTCGCCGCCGTTGTAGTTCGAGCGGGCGATCGCGTACTTGATGTCCTGGGCGGTGATCTCGGAGCCGTCCTCGTACTTGAGGCCCTCCTGGATCTTGACGGTCCACTCGGTGAAGTCGTCGTTGGCCTCGGGCATGCCGGTGGCCATGTCCGTGGTCAGCTCGGTGGACGCGTTGGCCGGGGCCGGGGTGAACGCCAGGAGCGTACGGGCGTAGTACCGGGTGAAGTTCCAGCTGAACCCGTAGTAGGTGTCGCCCGGGTCGGTGGAGTCGAAGTCCGAGGAGATGGCGTAGCGCAGGGTGCCGCCGGTCTGGTCGGACGGGTTCACGATCTCCGTGGAGCCCTGGTCGTAGGCGCCGTTGGCCTGGGTGTCTCCGCCCTCGGAGCCACCACCGCCGCAAGCTGAAAGGAAGATGGACGCGGCCGCGCCCAGCGCGACGAATCCGAGGGTGCGTTTCCTCAAGGAACTGCCTCTCTTGCGAACCTGATGTGGGGATGGGATCGACCAGTGGTCGGACCCGTGCCTTGGATGGCGTGGGCTGGGCGGGGCAGCCACACCGGCCTTGGTCAGTCGGAGGTCTTGGGGTCGAAGGCGTCCCGGAGGCCGTCGCCGAAGAGGTTGAACGCCAGGACGGTGATGAAGATGGCCAGGCCCGGGAAGAGGATGTAGTACGGGGCGGACTGGGCCAGGGGGACCGCGTCGGAGAGCATCTTTCCCCAGCTCGGGGTGGGCGGGTTGATGCCCACGCCCAGGAAGCTCAGGGCCGCCTCGAAGAGGATGTTGGTCGGGATGAGCAGCGTGGAGTAGACCACGATCGGCGTGACCAGGTTGGGCAGGATCTCCCGGAAGAGGATGTGCCGGTTGCTGGCGCCCAGGCTCCTGGCCGCCTCGACGAACTCGCGCTCGCGCAGCGAGAGCGTCTGTCCTCGGACGATGCGCGCGATGTAGGGCCAGTTGAAGAACCCGATGATGAACACGATGACGCCGACGCGGAGCCCGTTGCCCTGGAGGCCGAGGACCCCGTCGGGGATGACGCCCACGAGCGCGATGGCGAAGAGCATCAGCGGGAAGGCGAGGAAGACGTCCATCGCCCGGCTGATGAGGGTGTCGACCCAGCCGCCCTTGTAGCCCGCGATGATGCCGAGGACGGTCCCGAGGGCCACGCACAGCAGCGTGGAGAGGAAGGCCACCAGCAGGGAGATCTGGGCGCCGTAGAGGATGCGGCTGAACAGGTCGCGGCCGGTCTTGGGCTCGATGCCCAGCAGGTGGTCGCCGCTGATGGCGCCCCACGGGTCGGTGTCGAAGGGGTCCGGGTTGTCGGGGTCCCTCATCGGCAGACCGGTGTTGGGCTCGATCAGGTCCTGGTTGAACTGGGTGGGGGGGTACCCGAACCACTTGACCAGGAGGGGCGCGAGGATCGCGGCCAGGATGAGCAGTACGACGACGATCCCGGAGACCATCGCGACCTTGTCCTTGCGCAGCCGCTGCCAGGCGATCTGCCGGAGGGACCGGTTGCCCGCGTCACTGCGGCCCACGGGGGCCGTCACTGCGACGTCCACAGCGTCGGACTGCTCCGCCGACTCAGGGACATGCGAGGGCGCGCTCATCAGGCCACCACTCTCCACTCATACGCTTCTGGCCGAGGGGAACGCGCAGATCCCACGCGTGAGACCTCCGGGGGTTGACCCGTCGGGGATCTCACGGTGGGGCCGGCCGGTTCTCGACGCTGGCTGGCGTGGGCGCTGGTCCGCGCGGCGGGTGGGTGCCCCGCCTTCGCTGACTCTGGCCGCCGGGGTGCGCCGCTTCACATGAGGAGTTGGGCACATCCGGGGACCGTCACGCCCGGGCTGTTACACAGCGACAAACCTACTCGCCCTTTGAGCGCATATCGTCCAATCCCCGGCCATGTATCTAAATCGTGACAAACACTGTCAAAAAACGTATATAACAACAAATGATGACAGAGTTCGCATTCATCCGACGACCGGCCGCGAGCTGGGGCGATGTGGCACTGACGCGATCCCCCACGATACGTCCGCTTCTGCCCGCGTCCACCCCGAGAACGGCGTCCTATGGCAAGTGCTATGCGTCGAAGAGTGACGACATGAACGCGCAAAGCGAACAGTGACTCGGCCGTTACTGTGCCGTCATCACCCCGAGAACCAGGGGGTCCGCACGCTCCGTCACCGGAACCGGGCCGCCCGCCACGGGACCGGGGGCCGGCCCCCGGTCCGTCCGGCGACCGGTCCGTGGTAACGGGGGGAGCCGGGCACAGCAGTCGGCCCCGCGCCCTGGGGAAGAGGGCGCGGGGCCGGTGCGGAAGGGGCCCTAGTCGATACCGCGCTTGCGCAGGAGGGCCTCGATGTCGCCGAGGTCGGCGAGGTCGTCGTCGGCAGCCGTCTTCTTCGGGTTCTTCGGGGCCGCGCCCACCTGGCCGGCCGCGGGCTTGGCCGCACCGGCGGCGCCCGCCTGCCCTCCGCCCCGGGCGGCCTTCGGCTCCTCGGAGGCCCCGCCCCTGGACCGGGTCCCCACGCCCCGGGCCGCCATGACGCCGGAGACGACGTAGAGGACCACCGCCAGGCCCGCCAGGGCCACGCCCGCCCACACGGCGGGGTTGAACAGCAGCCCCACCAGGATGCCGACGATGCTCATGACGAACTGCCAGACGGCGTTCATCAGCCCGATCAGACCGGCGGCCAGCGGGAGCAGCGACCACGCCACCCCCCGCAGACCGTGGGCGGCGCCCTTCGCGCGCCACACGACGAAGGAGATCACCAGCCCCACGAGGGTGAGGCCGCCTCCCAGGATCACACCGGTCATCCACGTCAGGTTCTCAGGCATGGGCCCAGTCTCCCATCCGGCGCCGGAGCGCACATCCGGTCGATCCCTTAGGGCTTGCCCCCGATCCGGCGCCCGTGCCGGGGCCCTTCTCCCACGTTACCCGCGTGCCGGCGGGCCGGGAGGAGGGTGCGGGGGCACCCCGACGGCGGCCCCGCCCGCCGGTCCCCCGGGGCCGGGCGGGGCCGCGGGGAAGTCCGGCGCACGGACGCCGGGCCCGCCGCCGGCCGTCCTCCCCGACCCGGGCCGGGGAGGAGGGTCAGCGGTCGGCGACCAGCGACTCCAGCCAGTCCAGGTCCACGCCCACCAGGCTGTCCCGGAAGACCACGCCCTCGCGCGGCGGGATCTCCACGTGGTTGGGCACGGCGACCGTGACGCACCCGGCGTCGGCCGCCGAGGCCACGCCCACCACCGAGTCCTCGAAGGCGACGCAGCGCTCGGGGTCCACGCCCAGGCGCCGGGCGGCCCTGAGGTAGGGGTCGGGGTGCGGCTTGTTGGCCTCGACCTCGTCACCGGCCACGGAGTCGTCGAAGCTGTCGATGCCGATGCCGCCGATCGCCGCCTGGATGAGCTGCCGTTCGGTGGAGGTCACCAGGACCACGGGCACACCGGCCAGCGACAGCATGTCCACCAGCTCCTTGGCCCCCGGGCGCAGCTGGGCACCGCCCTCGAGCTTGGTCCGGAACTTCGCGTAGAGCAGGTCGGCCACCTGGCGCGGGGTGAGGTGGTCGGCTCCGGTCAGGGCGACGATGTAGCGGCCCACGGGCTCGGCGGCGTTGCCGACGTTGGCCTCGTGGTCCCTCTCGGTCCACACCCCGCCCAGCTCGGCGACCAGCTCGGCCTCGGCCTCGCCCCACAGGTGCTCGCTCTCGATGAGGGTGCCGTCCATGTCCAGCAGCACGGCCTGGAGCCGTCTCCCGGTCCCGGTCTCGGAGGTCTCACGGCTCAGCGTGCTCGGTTCACTCATGCGTTCGGCGGCGCGTCCCGGCACCCGGCCGGGCGGAGCGCCGCACTCTCCCCTCGTGTGTGATGGGTACCCCAGCCCGCCCGCGGGGCGCCCCTGCCGTTCATCGTGCCGAACCGGGGGCGCCCGCGCCGTGAAGAGGACCTGTCGGCGTCCTTTCCACACTACGAACACTCGGGCGGGGGCGGGAGGAGAGCTGCCCCACAGTCCGCGCCCGGGAAAAGGGGCGCGGCCCCGCCCCCGGTCCGGGGG
>NZ_JBSHDN010000260.1:0-7753 GCF_053616335.1 Nocardiopsis sp. NPDC055824 | reverse complement strand
GGTCCTAGACTCGGCGGGCCCGCGGGCGTCGTGCACCGAACGGCGACCGACGACGGAAGGAAGAGCGATGACCGACTCTGCGAGTACCACCCTCCCCGCCTTCCCGTTCGTCCGCGAGCCCTGAGGGAACCCCCTCCGGACGGCTCGCCTCCCAGAGAGACCGCCGTGAGCACATCCCGTACCGACACGCCCACCGCCCACCCGCTGACCGGGCTGGGCTGGAACCCGCGTGCCGAACACGCCTTCGACTCCCTTTCCCACGCGAGCGGGCACGCCCTGTACCCGGCACGCGTGTCCTCCTCCCGCCGGGGCGGCGCGCTGGTCCGCCTGCCGGGCGAGGCCCACGCCGACTACGCCCCCGCCCTGACCAGGGCCGCGCGGGAGGACCCCTCCACGGCCCCGTGCGCCGGCGACTGGGTCGCCGTACGCCGGTCCGGTGACACCTGGCTCGTGGAGGCCGTCCTCGAACGCTCCACCAGCCTCGTCCGCCAGGGCGTGGCCAAGGACTCCCACGACCAGGTGCTGGCCGCCAACGTCGACGCGGTCCTGGTCTGCGAGGCCGCCGACCAGGGGCCCAACGTGGGCCGCCTGGAGCGCTTCCTCAGCCTCGCCTGGGCCTGCGGCGCGACCCCGGTCGTCGCCGTCACCAAGTCGGAGCTGGCCGGGGACCGGCTCCCCGAGGTCCTCGAACTCGTCCGGACGGTGGCCGCCGGCGCCGACGTGTACGGCGTCAGCGCCCACACCGGCGACGGGCTGGCGGAGCTGGCCCCCCGGTTCCTGCCCGGCACCTCGTGGGTGCTGCTGGGAACCTCCGGGGCGGGCAAGTCCAGCCTGGTCAACTCCCTCGCCGGACAGTCCCTGATGGACACCGGGGAGATCCGCCAGGACAAGCGGGGGCGCCACACCACCACCCACCGCCAGCTCCTGGAGCTGCCCGGCGGAGCACTGGTCCTGGACATCCCCGGCGTGCGGCGCATCGACGTGCCGGGTGATCCCGAAGGCGTCGACCGGACCTTCGCCGACGTCGGCGAACTCGCCGGGCGGTGCCGTTTCCGGGACTGCTCCCACGGGTCCGAGCCCGGTTGCGCGATCACCGCCGCCGTCGACGAGGGCGAACTGGACTCCGAACGGCTGGCCCGCTGGAACCGGCTCCGCCGCGAGGCCGAGTGGAACAGCGCCCGGGGCGACCAGCGCGTGCGCGCCGAGCGCAAGCAGCGGTGGAAGGCCGCCGAGCGGGAGGCCCGCGCGAACGCCCGGCTCAAGCGCGGCCGCTGACCCGCCCCGCGGGTGCGCCGGGCCCTGCGCCCGGCCCCCGAGGCCCCATCGGACGCGACGGGTCCCTTCCCGCCCGGGAAGGGCCCCGTCGCCGCCCGGCGGGGGCCGCCCGCCGGGGTCGCACGGGGCGCGCGCCGGACCCCGGCCGCCCCCTCAGAACCCGAAGGCGCGGCGGGCGTTGCCCGCGACGATCCCGGCGAGCTCGTCCTCGTCCATCCCCTTGACCTCGGCCAGCAGGCGCAGGGTGTGCGGGATCAGGTACGGGGCGTTGGGGCGCCCCCGGTAGGGCTTGGGCGTGAGGAACGGGGCGTCGGTCTCGACCAGCACCAGCTCCGGCGGCGCCGCCGCGGCGGCCTCGCGCAGCGACTCGGCGCTGGCGAAGGTGACGTTGCCGGCGAAGCTCATGAAGTACCCGTGCTCGGCGCACACCCGGGCCATGCCGGCGTCGCCGGAGAAGCAGTGGAAGACGACGCGCTCCGGCGCACCCTCGTCGGCCAGGATCCGGAACACGTCGTCGTGCGCGTCGCGGTCGTGGATCATCACGGCCTTGCCGTGGGCCTTGGCGATGGCGATGTGGCGGCGGAACGACTCCTCCTGCGCCCGCGCCCCCTCGGGCCCCGTGCGGAAGGTGTCCATGCCGGTCTCGCCGACCGCCACCACCTGCGGCAGTGCGGCCAGCTCGTCGATCCCGGCGAGCGCCTCCTCCAGCCCCGCGCGGCCCGCCGGCTCCCTGGCCTTGCCGGCCCAGTCGGTGTCGTCGGGCTCCACGCCGGAGGCTCCGTCGCCGTGCACGATGCGCGGCGCCTCGTTGGGGTGCAGGGCCACCGCGGCCCACACCTTCCCCGGGTGCGCCGCGGCGACCTCGGCCGCCCACCGCGACGACGGCAGGTCGACGCCCACCTGGACGAGCGGGGTCACCCCGACGCCCTCGGCGGCCGCGATGATGTCCTCGACGGCCGGGGTCTGCATGTCCATGTGGGTGTGGCTGTCGGCCACCGGGACGCGCAGGGGCTCCGGTACCGGCGGAGGGGTCTGGTCGTTGCGCTCCCTGACCGCTCTGCCGCTGCGCTTGCCCATGGTGTTCACGTTCCTTCGCGAAGGCGCGCCGACGGGCGTGGCCCGTCGGCGCGGTCGTCCTGCTTCCCGGCCGTCGCCCGGGCCTACTCTGCGGGGTTCTCCAGGCGTGCCAGCTCCTCGTCCACGACGGACGGGTCGAGCTTGGCGAACAGCGGCTCGGGGCGGCCCAGCGGCGTGCCCGGCACGATCGGCGTGGACTCCCAGCGCGCGGCGTCCCCGGCGTAGTCGCCGGTGATGACCAGGTAGTCCACCGCATCCTCCGAGCCGCCGACGGTGTCGTGCCCGGTGTCGAGCCGGGGCATGCCCGTCCAGGTCCCGGTGCCGCCGAGCATCGCGTGCACCTTGTTGGCCGACTCCGGCAGGTACGGCGTCAGCAGGGTGTTGGCGTCGTGGACCAGCTGGAGGGCCACGTGCAGGACGGTGGCCATCCGCTCGGGGTCGGTCTTCTTGAGCGCCCACGGGGCCTGGTCGGAGATGTACTTGTTGGCCTCGGCGACGGTCCGCATGGCCTCCTGGAGGCCCGCCTTGAACTGGGAGCGCTCCAGGCGCTCGCCGACGCGCGCGAACGCGCCCCTCGACGCCTCCAGCACGGCCCGGTCCTCGTCGGTGAGCTCACCGGCCGCGGGGATCTCCCCGAGGTTCTTGGCGGCCATGGAGATGGAGCGGTTGACCAGGTTGCCCCAGGCCGCGACCAGCTCGTCGTTGTTGCGGCGCACGAACTCGGCCCAGGTGAAGTCGGTGTCCTGGGTCTCGGGCCCGGCGGCCATGATGTAGTAGCGCAGCGCGTCGGCCGAGTAGCGCTCCAGGAAGTCGCGCACGTAGATGACGACGCGGCGTGAGGAGGAGAACTTGCGCCCCTCCATGGTGAGGAACTCGCTGGAGACCACCTCGGTGGGGACGTCCAGCCCGCCGAGCGGTCCGGGCTCGCCGCCCCGGTCGCCCCGGCCCGACGCCCCCAGCAGGATCGCCGGCCAGATCACCGAGTGGAAGACGATGTTGTCCTTGCCCATGAAGTAGTAGGACCGGGCCTCGTCGCTCTGCCACCAGCGCTTCCACGCGTCGGGCTCACCGATCCGCTTCGCCCACTCGATGGACGCCGACAGGTAGCCGATCACCGCGTCGAACCACACGTACAGGCGCTTGTTGGCGTTGTCGCTCCAGCCGTCCAGCGGGATCGGCACGCCCCAGTCGAGGTCGCGGGTGACCGCGCGCGGCTGGAGGTCGTCCACCAGGTTCAGGGAGAACTTGAGGACGTTGGGCCGCCACTCGCCCTCCTTGCCCGTGAGCCAGGCGGTGAGCACCTCCGCGAACGCGGGCAGGTCGAGCATGAAGTGCTCGCTGTCCACGAACTCGGGGGTCTCGCCGTTGATCCGCGAGCGGGGGGAGATGAGGTCGATCGGGTCGAGCTGGTTGCCGCAGTTGTCGCACTGGTCGCCGCGCGCGCCGTCGAAGCCGCAGATCGGGCAGACGCCCTCGATGTAGCGGTCGGGCAGCGTACGGCCGGTGGACGGGGACACCGCGCCCTTGGTGGTGCGGGTGAACACGTACCCGTTGTCGTACAGCGTGGTGAACAGCTGCTGGGCGACCGCGTAGTGGTTGCCCGTGGTGGTGCGGGTGAAGAGGTCGTAGGACAGGCCGAGGGCGACGAGGTCCTCGGAGATGATCCGGTTGTAGCGGTCGGCCAGCTCGCGCGGGGTGACGCCCTCCTGGTCGGCCTGCACCTGGACCGGGGTGCCGTGCTCGTCCGTGCCGCTGACCATCAGCACGTGGTTGCCCGACATTCGCTGGAAGCGGGAGAAGACGTCGGAGGGGACCCCGAAGCCGGACACGTGGCCGATGTGGCGCGGTCCGTTGGCGTAGGGCCAGGCGACCGCGGTCAGGATGTGGCGATTCGACGACATGCCCCAAGCCTAAAGCCGCCGGGGGCCTGCCCCGCACCTCATTTCTCCCGCTCGCGCGCCCCCGGCCCCCCGTGTCGCCGCCGATCCGCGCGGCGGCCCGCACCTCTCCCCGCCGGGGACGATTCCCCGGGGAGGACCCGTACCCGTATGCTCTGCTGGACGATCCGCGTGCCGCCGGGGCGCGCGGTGACGGAGACGCCCTCTCCCCGGTCCTTCACCTGAGGCGGTGGTCACCACGGATACCCGTGCCCTACCCCGCCCTGCCCGGCACACCACCGCGCTCCTCACGAGCATGGTGCTGCTGGTCATCCTGTCGTTCCCCGTCGCCTCCGGCACGGGCGGCGGGACGGCCTCCGCCCACCTGCCGCCGCACGGCCTGGCCAGCGCCCCCGACGGCGCCCCGGGCCGCGCCGCCCAGGAGTCGGTGACCCCGCGCGAGCGCGCGAACCTCGCCGAGAACCCCGTGCTCACGGTCGGCCCTCCCGCCACCACCTGCGACCAGCGCTCCGTCCTGCGCGACCTGCCCGACACGGTGCCCGGTCGCGCCCTGCGCCTGGCCGTGTGGGACCAGCCCTGGTGGCCGCTGCCGCCCCCGGCCTCCGACCCCGTTCCCGAACAGGTCGCCTCCGGGGAGCTGCCGCCGACGCGGGCCCCGCCTCTCGCAGCGAACACCGTCATCTGACCGTCCCCGGCCACACCCCCCGCCCGGTTCCTTCCGGGCGTGCGTTCGGCTACCCGTCTTCGCAGTGAGAGGTACCTACCCCTTGTCCAGTCAAACGGGAGCGGGAGCGCGCTGGACACGCGCGCTCATCTCCCTCCTCGTCATCCTCGTCGCGTTCGGCGCGGCGTGGTTCATCCCACCCCGCCTGGGACTCGACCTCAGCGGCGGCACGCAGATCGTGCTGGAGACCCAGGACGGAGCCGACGGCACCCCCGCCGACTCCGACAACACCGACCAGGTCGTCGAGGTGCTGCGCCAGCGCATCGACCGCCTCGGCGTGGCCGAGGCGACCATGTCCCGGTCCGGTGAGAACCGGATCATCGTCGAGCTCCCCGGCGTGCAGGACCCCGCGGAGGCGGCCCAGATCGTGGGCCGGACCGCGCAGCTGTCCTTCCACCCCGTGCTGGGCGTCGGCGAGCAGGGCGGCCAGGGCGTGCAGGCCCCCCCTGCCGGCGACTTCGCGAACGCGCCGGACACCGCGGCCGACGAGGCCCGCGCACCCTCCGACGCCGAGGGCGCCGAGGGCGGCGAGGACGCCGGCGGCGGCGGGGAGGAGATGACCCCCGAGCAGCTGGAAGAGCTCATGGGCAGCATGGGCGGCGACCCCACCGGGGGTCAGCAGGCCCCGGCGGGTCCCAGCGCGGAGAACCCGGAGGACGTCGCCATGACGCTCCCGGACGCCGACGGCACCTACCTCCAGCTCGGTGAGACCGCCATCCGCGGCGACCGGGTGTCCAGCGCCGACGCGGCGCTCGACAGCGTCAACCGCACCCAGTGGACGGTCAACGTCAACTTCCGCGGCGAGGGCCGCGACCAGTGGGCGGAGCTGACCGGCGCCGCGGCCTGCTACGAGCAGGGCGACCCGCGGCGCCGTGTGGCGATCGTGCTGGACGACCAGATCATCTCCGCCCCGGAGGTGAACCCGGAGATCGGCTGCGAGGTCGGTATGCCGGGCGGTTCCACCAGCATCACCAGTCCCACTTTCACCAGTGAGACCGCGGACGAGCTGGCCGTGCTGATCGAGGGCGGCTCCCTGCCGCTGCCGGTCACCGAGGTCCAGCGCCAGACGGTCGGCCCGACCCTGGGCGCCGCCGCCATCGAGGCCAGCGCGATCGCCGCCCTCCTGGGCATCGCGTTCACCGCGCTGTACATCACGCTGGTGTACCGCCTGGTCGGCTTCCTCGCCTCGGTCGCCCTGGCGTTCTACACGCTCATCGCGTACGGAGCGCTGGTCGCGCTGGGGGCCACGCTGACCCTGCCGGGCCTGGCCGGCTTCGTGCTGGCCATCGGCATGGCCATCGACGCCAACGTGCTCATCTTCGAGCGGGCGCGCGAGGAGTACCAGCGCCAGCAGAAGGTGTACGAGTCCAACAAGTCCGCGGGCATGCGTGACGCCACCGAGGACGAGGCCGCCAAGGCCGAGACGGGCGCGCTCGCCCGCCGTCGCCGCAGGGCGGTCCCGCCGAACCTGGAGAAGGCGTTCGTCGAGGGCTCCCGGAAGGCGTGGAGCGCCGTCCTGGACACCAACGTCACGACGCTCATCGCGGCGGCCCTGCTGTTCTTCTTCGCCTCCGGCACCGTCCAGGGCTTCGGCGTGACCCTGAGCATCGGCACCGTCGTCTCGATGTTCTCGGCGCTGGTCATCGCGCGCGTGTTCGTCGAGTGGGCGGTCCGCAGGGCGGTCATCCGCAAGCACCCGGCCGTCACCGGACTGAACCAGATCGGCCCGATCCGCACCTGGCTGGTCGAGAAGAACCCCGACCTCATGAAGCACCGGGGCAAGGCCCTCGTCGTCGCCGCGCTGATCGTGGCGGCCGCGATCGCCGCACCGCTGATCCGCGACACCAACCTCGGTGTCGAGTTCACCGGCGGCCGCGTGATGGAGTACGAGGTCACCGGCGACCCGATCTCGGTGGACGAGGCGCGCGACATCATCTCGGGCCTGAACTTCCCCGGCTCGGACACCGCCGTCGTGCAGGAGTCCGGCGACAGCGACATCGCCGTGCGCACCGGCGACATCTCCGACCCGGAGGCGGAGAGCATCACCGACGCCCTGTCGGAGGCGACCGGCGGCGTGGAGAGGGTCAGCGACGAGCTGATCGGCCCGAGCATGGGCGACGAGCTGCGCAACCGGGCCCTGATCGCCCTGGGCGCCGCGCTGGCGCTCCAGATGATCTACCTGGCCTGGCGCTTCCGCTGGTCGTTCGGCGTCTCCACGATGCTGTCCCTGGCGTTCAACATGCTGCTGGTGGTCGGCCTGTTCATCTGGCTCGGCAAGCCGATCGACGGCGTCTTCCTGGCGTCGATCCTGAGTGTCATCGGCTTCACCGTCAACGACACGGTGGTGGTGTTCGACCGGGTGCGCGACGAGTGGGCGAGGGACGAGAAGTCCTCGTTCAAGGAGATCGCCAACCGGGCGGTCCTCAACACCCTGCCGCGTACGGTCAACACCACCGTCGGCGCGTGGATCATCCTGGGCTTCCTCGTCTTCCTCGGCGGGTCCTCGCTCCAGGACTTCTCGATCGCGATGCTGGTCGGTCTGACCACGGGCGTGGTGTCCACGGTGTTCGTCGCCGTGCCGCTCGCCATCTGGCTGCAGAAGTGGGACCGCACGGCCCCGCCCCACGTGATCAAGGACCGCAAGGCCAAGCAGAAGGTGGCGGCCAAGGCCGCCCGCGAGGCCGACGACGGCGCCGTGGTCTAGCCGTGTTCGGCGCCGGGGCCTCCTCGCGGAGGTCCCGGCCGAACGGACGAGGGCCCCGGGAACGTGTGGTGACAC
>NZ_JBSHDN010000259.1:0-7801 GCF_053616335.1 Nocardiopsis sp. NPDC055824 | reverse complement strand
GTCCCCGCCCCCGTGACCGGGGGCGGGGGCGGGCCCGCCGTCGGGGCCCGCGGGGTCAGGCCAGCCCGGCCAGGAGTTCGGGTTCGTAGAGGACGTCGAACCCGGTGATGCGGTCCCCGTGCACCGTGAACGCCAGTGCGGCGTAGGGCCGCCCGTCCTTGAGGGAGACGAACCCGGGCAGGCCGCGGACCAGTGCCGGGCGCGCCTGCTCCGCCAGCCGCGCGAAGGTGATGGCCTGGGAGGCCACGGCCCGCGCGCCCCGGGTCTCGGCGGGGACGCCGGCGAGTCTGGCGGCGGTGTCGGGGCGGACGACCACGTCGGGGGCCAATACCCGCAGGAGCGCCTCGAAGTCGCCCCCGCGGGCCGCGGCGAGGAAGGCGTCCACCACCTCCCGGCGTCGTGCCAGGTCGGTGCGGCCGTCGGCGCCGCCCCCGCGGACCCTGCGCCGGGCCCGGCTGGCCAGCTGCCGGGTGGCGGCGGGGCTGCGCTCGACGACGGGGGCGATCTCCTCGAAGGGCAGGGCAAACATGTCGTGCAGCACGAACGCCAGCCGTTCGGCGGGAGAGAGGGTGTCCAGGACCACCATGAGCGCCGTGCCGACGGTGTCGGAGAGGACCGCCTGGTGCTCGGGGTCGGTGTCCGGGGTGGGTGCGGCGGCGGGTGCGGGTTCGGGCAGGTCCTCGCCGGCGGGGTCCTCGCGGCGCGCCGAACGGGATCTGAGCAGGTCCAGGCACACCCGGCCGGTGACCGTGGTCAGCCAGGCCGCGAGGTTGTCGATCTGCGAGGCGTCCGTGCGGCTCAGCTTCAGCCAGGTCTCCTGGACGGCGTCCTCGGCCTCGGCGCGGGAGCCGAGCATGCGGTGGGCGATGGAGTGCAGCAGCCCGCGGTGTTCGTGGAAACGGGCGGCGAGGGATTCTGCGGTGTTCACCGGTCACATTCTTCCGTGCAGGTTCGTCGTGGTTCCGACGCTTGTTGATGCTGACGTTTTCGGGTCAGCCGGTGTGACCGATGTCGACGGAGGATGACGCATGAGTGACCTGGGCGATCTGCGCGGAATGCTGCGGGGCCGGGTGCTGGTGGCGGGCGAGGAGGGTTTCGACGCCGCCGCCCGGCCCTGGAACCTGGCGGTCGAGCAGCCGGTGGCGGCGGTGGTGGAGGCCGCCGGTGCGGACGACGTGTCCGCGCTGGTCCGCCACGCCCGCCGGTGCGGGCTGACGGTGGCGGTGCAGCCCACCGGGCACGGCGCCTCGGGGGCGGTGGAGGGTGTGGTGCTGCTGCGCACCGGGGCCCTGGACGGGGTGGAGGTGGACCCGGTCCGGCGCACCGCCCGTGTGGGGGCGGGGGTGGCCTGGGGGCGGGTGCAGGAGGCCGCC
The DNA here is from genome assembly GCF_053616335.1 of Nocardiopsis sp. NPDC055824. Classification (NCBI taxonomy): domain Bacteria; kingdom Bacillati; phylum Actinomycetota; class Actinomycetes; order Streptosporangiales; family Nocardiopsidaceae; genus Nocardiopsis; species Nocardiopsis sp. NPDC055824. The sequence continues at coordinate 6,428 of NZ_JBSHDN010000259.1, read as the reverse complement.
GCCGCGTACGGTCTGACCGGGCTGCCGGGAAGTTCCACGGTGGTGGGGGTGGTGGGGTACACGCTGGGCGGCGGTCTGAGCTGGTTCGCCCGACGCCACGGGTGGGCTGCCGACAGTGTGAGGGCGTTCGAGGTGGTGGACGCCGAAGGCGGGCGGGCCCGGGTGGACGCGGCTTCGGACCCGGACCTGTTCTGGGCGCTGCGCGGGGGCGGAGGGGACTTCGCCGTGGTCACCTCCGTGGAGTTCGACCTGTACCCGGCGCCGGAGCTGTACGGGGGCCGGGTGGTGTGGCCGGTCTCGGCGGCGGCGCGGGTGATGGCGGCTTTCGCCGAGGTCGTGTCCGGGGCGCCGGAGGAGTTGACGGTGTGGGCGAACCTCCAGCAGATCCCGGGGCTGGATCCGACGGTGTCGGTGGACGTCACCTTCCTGGGCGGGGAGGAGCGGGCGCGCAAGCTGCTGCGGCCGCTGGAGGCGGTGGGCGCGCCGCTGCGGGACGGGCGCGGGACGATGTCGTCGGCGGCGCTGGGGTCGATCACCGCCGAGCCCACCGCCCCCTCGCCGGGGATGGCGCGTGCGGAGCTGCTGAGGGGGTTGGACGGGGGTGCGGTGCGGGCTCTGGTGGAGGAGCCGCCGGCGCCCCTGCTGGGGGTGCAGGTGCGGCACCTGGGCGGCGCCCTGGCGCGGGAGTCGGCCACCCCGTTCGGTGCGGTGGAGGAGCCGTACTACGTGTACGCGCTGGGGGTTCCCGTCTCCGCGCAGGCGGCGCAGGGGATCCGGGAGCGCCTGGGGCGGCTGGTGGCGGACCTGGGGCCGCTCGTGAGCGGACGCAAGCCGCTGACGGCGCTGGCCCCGGGGGAGTCGGTGGCCGACGTGTTCGGGCCGGAGGCGTTGGCGCGGCTGCGGCGGATCAAGCGCGAGCGCGACCCGCACGGGGTGGTGCGGTCCAACTATCCGGTGGGCGGCTGAGGGCTGCGGGGGCCGGCCGCGCGGTCGGCCCCCGCAGCGCGGTCAGGAGTCGGTGCGCCGGGAGAGCCGTTCGTGGCGCTGTCGGGCGGCCTGGGCCGAGCCGAGGCCCAGTCCGAAGGCGATCTCCTGCCAGGTCATGCCGCGGCCTTTGGACATCTGGAGCAGGCCGGCCTCCAGCTGGTCGAACTCCGCGCGGGCCCAGGGCACCAGGGTGAGTGCGGCGGTGAGGTCGTCCTGGTCGACGGGGGGTTCGCCGTCCTGGAGCAGGGCGCTGCCGGCGGCGAGGTCGGCGACGCGGCGCAGGGCGTCGAAGGGCTGCATGGGCATGCGCTGCTCGTCCCAGCGCGTGCGGTGCTCGCCGGCGGCGTGGCGTTCGGTGATGTGCAGGAGCGCCTGGTGGGTGCGCAGGCGTTGGGCGTTGCGGGCGTCGGGCCGGGTGAAGGCGTCGTCGCGTTCTTGCTCGGTCATGCACCCAGCATGGGACTTGAACAAGTTGTTGTCAACTAATTTTTTTCAACCAAGTGTTCACGGCCGGGGCGGCGGGTCCCGAGGCCGTTCCCCGGCGACCGGTCGGCGCGCCCGCCGCACGGTCCCGGCCCGGGAGCGCCCTGGTCCTCAGCGGGCCAGGTACTCCGCGAAGGTGGTCCTTCCGACCGCCCTGTCCGGGGCCAGGTGGCCGCCCGCCCGGTAGGCGGCGAAGGTCCTGCCGGGCAGGCGCAACGGCAGGAGCCGCCGACGCAGCCCCTCCGCCTCCAGGTAGGCGCGGGCCAGGTCGCGGAAGGACTCCACGCGCGGTCCGCCCATGTCGGGGGCGCGGCCCGCCGGGGCCCCCTCCGCCAGGCGTGCCAGGCGGGAGGCGACCTCGGCGCTGTCGACCGGCTGCACGTCCACGTCCGGGAACGGCATGAGCGGTGAGCGGGCCGCGCCCGCGCAGATCCGCCGGACCAGGGCGTGGAACTGGGTGGCGCGCAGCACCGTCCAGCCCAGACCGGAGGCCTCCAGGGCCCGCTCGACCAGCAGCTTGTCCTTGTAGTAGCCCAGGGGTACGCGGTCCACGCCGACGATCGAGACGTGGACCACGTGCGCCGTGCCCGCCGCGCGCACCTCGCGGACGAGGTGGGTGGCGGACTCGATGTCGCCGCCGGCGGGACTGGAGGCGCAGTGGACCACCGTGTCGACCCCCTCCAGTGCCCGGCCCAGGCCGGCGCCGGTGCGCAGGTCGACGCCGACGGCGTCGGGGTCCCCGGGGTCGGGGTGGCGGCTCAGGGGGCGCACGCCGTGCCCCGCCCGGCGCAGGTGCTCCACGACGGCACGGCCGAGGGTTCCGGTACCGCCTGTGACCAGCACTGTCTTCATGATGGCTCCCTCTGTGGCCGGTGGGGACGACGCTAACACCGGAGCAGGGTCGTACGTGTGCTTTCGCGGTGGTTCGTCGCGGTGTGTGTTCCGGCCGCCGAAGGGCCCAGCCGGATCGTTCGGCCGGTTGCCCGGGGGACGGGTGACCTGCGGGGGAAGGCGCGGCGCTAGGGTGCTGGCAGCGTCGGCGCAGCGGGCGGCGGCGCGAAGCGGTGAGGAGTGTGCCCATGTCCGGGATCGCCGAGAGGCTGACGGCAGCGATCGGGGAGGAGCAGGTCGTCACCGACCCCCAGGTCATGGAGGGCTACTCCCACGACGAGGCCGAATGGGCCCCCTACGGGCGCCCCGCGGCCGTGGTGCGCCCCCGCGACACCGCCGACGTGTCGGCCACGGTCGCCCTGTGCGCCGAACTGGGGGTCCCGGTGGTCGCGCGCGGCGCGGGCACCGGGCTCTCCGGAGCGGCCAACGCCGTGGACGGCTGGGTGGTGGTCTCCTTCGAGCGCATGAACCGCGTGCTGGAGGTGGACCCGGTCCAGCAGACCGCGACGGTGCAGCCCGGCGTCGTCAACGACGACCTGCGCGAGCGGGTGGCCCGGGACGGCCTGTGGTACCCGCCCGACCCCGCCTCCGCACCCTGGTCCACCATCGGCGGGAACGTGGCGACCAACGCGGGCGGGCTGTGCTGCGTCAAGTACGGGGTCACCCGCGACTACGTGCTGGGCATGGAGGCGGTCATGGGGTCCGGGGAGGTGGTGCGGCTGGGCCGCGTCACCGCCAAGGGCGTGACCGGCTACGACCTGTGCGGGCTGATGGTCGGGTCGGAGGGCACCCTGGGCATGGTCACCGAGGTGACGCTGCGGATGCGGCCCCTGCGCACCGGCGCCGAGCACACGGTGGTCGGCTACTTCGACTCCCTCACCGACGCCGGGCGCGCCGTGGCCGCCGTCTCGGCGGCGGGGGTGGTCCCCTCGGCGATGGAGCTCATCGACCGGTTCTGCCTCCAGGCGGTCGACGCCTGGAAGAACATGGGGCTGTCCGCCGAGGGCGAGGTGCTCCTGCTGGCGCGCAGCGACCAGCCGGGCGCGGCCGGGGAGGAGGAGGCCGAGCGCATCCTGTCCTGCTTCCGGGAGGAGGGCGCGGTGTACGCGGTGCGCTCCACCGACCAGGAGGAGGCCGAGGCGCTGTTCGAGGCCCGCCGCCTGGCCTACCCGGCCCTGGAGCGGCTCGGGCCGCTGCTGACCGAGGACATGTGCGTGCCCAAGGCGAAGCTGCCGGAGATGCTGGAGAGGATCGAGGCCGCCGCCGAGCGGTTCGACACGCGGATCGGCAACATCGCCCACGCGGGCGACGGCAACCTGCACCCGCTGTTCATCGTCCCCGCCGGCGACGAGGCGGCCAAGAAGCGCGCGCAGGAGGCCTTCGAGGTGATCGTGGACGAGGCCCTGGCCCTGGGAGGGACGGTCACGGGTGAGCACGGTGTGGGGTTGTTGAAGATGCGCGGCGCGGCACGGGAGATGGGGCCGGACGTGGTGCGGATGCACCACGCGGTCAAGAACGCCCTCGACCCCCGGGGCATCTTCAACCCGGGCAAGGTGTTCGCCTGACCCGCGGGCCGGGCGGGCCGGGGCCTGCCCGGGGGCAGCGCTATGGCAGATTGTGGTCATGGACGACGAACTCGCGCCGACCCTGGCCGCGGTCGGGCCCCGCCTTCGCGCCCTGCGCCGAGAACGCGGGGCGACCCTCTCCCAGCTGTCGGAGGCCACCGGCATCTCGGTGAGCACCCTGTCGCGCCTGGAGGCCGGACGCCGGCACCCCACCCTGGAACTCCTGCTCGCGCTGGCCCGCGCGCACGGCGTGCCCCTGGACGAACTCGTGGGGGAGGACCCCGCCTCCGATCCGCGCGTGCGGCGCAGCTCCTTCGTCCGCAACGGGATCACGTTCGTGCCGCTGACCCGCAAGCCCGGGGGGCTGCAGGCCTTCAAGGTCACCTATCCGCCGCCCCGGGGCCACACCGAGATCGAGCAGCGCACCCACGAGGGCTACGAGTGGCTGTACGTCCTGAGCGGGCGCCTGCGCCTGGTCCTGGGCGACCACGACATGGTGCTCTCGGCCGGGGAGGTCGCCGAGTTCGACACGCGCCTGCCGCACGCCTTCGCCAACCCCGGCCCCGAGCCGGTGGAGTACCTGGGCCTGTTCGGCCCCCAGGGGGAGCGCGCCCACGTGCGGGTGCGCCCGCGCACCAGGGGATCCGCCGACAAGGAGTGAGCGGGAAAGGGGAACCGGTCCGGTGGTGGGCGGCGTCTCACCGTGGGAGAGCCGCACCCGGATGAGGAGTTCCCCTTGGACGTCGCCCTACTGGTCCTGGCCGTCACGGTCGCTGTGGTCGCCGCGGTCGGCGCCCTGGTGTTCGCGGGCTCGGCCGCCGAGCGCCGGCGTGCGAAAGCCCTGGCCGCCTGGGCCGAACGCGAGGGGTGGCGCTACGACCGGGAGCGCCCGGAGCTGGTGGACCGCTTCTCGGGGGATCCGTTCGTGGAGGGCCGTTCCGACGCCAGGGCCACGCACGTGCTGTGCACGGAGCTGCGCGGCCACCGCGTCCTGGCCTTCGAGTACCGCTACTCCTCCTCGCACCACGACGGGCGCCAGACCAGGACCGCCACCCACACGCACACCGTCGTCGTGCTCCCGGTCCCGTCCGGCGCCCCCGTGCTGGAGCTGCGGGAGGAGGCCCTGGGGCATGCGGTGCTGGGCCCGCTGGGGGTCCACGACCTGAGGCTGGGCGAGACGGCGTTCGACTCCCTCTTCTACGTCGCCACCTCCGACGACGGCTTCGCCCGCGCCGTCCTGGACGAGGACGTGCGGTCGTGGCTGGCCGGCGCCGGCGCGGCGGCCGTGCCCTTCCGCATCCACGGCGACCGTCTGCTGTGCTGGGACCACCGGGCACTGGACGCCGAACGGGTCCGTGCCTCGGCCCGGACCATGGTCGGACTGCTGGAGCGGATCCCCGCCTCGGCCTGGGAAGGCGCCCCGAAGGCCCCGGAGGTCCGTCCCTGAGGCGGCTGTCTCAGGGGCGCCGCGCGGGCGCGCATCCGCTCCACCGCAGGTCCGGTTCCAGGTGCGAGACGTCGTTGAAGGCCAGGACCTCGGCCGCCCGCCCGGGCGTGTGGCGGATGACGGTCAGGGCGGCGTTGGCCGGGGCCAGGGTCGCCCACCGCCAGGCGGGCGCCCCGAGTGCGGCCACCGTCAGCCAGCCCACCGGGTAGGCGTGGGTGATGACCGCCTCCCGGACCTCCCGTTCGCCCGGGGCCGTACCGGTCGGATCCCGCGGAGCGGTGCGCGGTTCGGCGCGCGGGCGGAAGGTGAGACGTCCCCCCTGAGCGGGTAGGGCGGCCAACGCGGCACCGGAGCGGTGCCGAGGACGCGACCCGAGGGGGCAGCCATGGCCGACAGGCTCAACGGACGCAGGATCGCGATTCTGGCCGCGGACGGGGTCGAACGGGTCGAACTCGTCCGCCCGCGCGAGGCGCTGCGGGAGGAGGGCGCGAGCACCGACCTGGTCTCGCTGAGCGAGGGGGAGATCCAGTCGATGAACGGCGACATCGAGCCCTCCGAGCGGTTCGCGGTGGACCGTGTGGTCTCCGAGGCCAAGGTGGAGGACTACGACGCCCTGGTGGTCCCGGGAGGGACCGTCAACCCGGACAACCTGCGCCTGGACGCGGACGCCGTGGGGTTCGTGCGCGACTTCGTCGCGGCGGGCAAGCCGGTGGCGGCGATCTGCCACGGGCCCTGGATCCTGGTGGAGGCCGACGTGGTGCGGGGGCGCACGGTGACCTCCTACCCCAGCATCCGCACCGACATCCGCAACGCCGGCGGGGTCGTGGTGGACAAGGAGGTGGTCACCGACCACGGGGTCACCACCAGCCGCAACCCCGACGACCTGCCCGCGTTCTGCGAGCGCATCGTGCGGGAGTTCGCCCAGGGGTGAGGCGTGCGCCGGCGCGGTGCGAACGACGGGCGGGGCGGTGGATTCGACCCGCAACCACCGCCCCCCCCCTCGGCAGCCCCGCGCCAAAACCGGCCCCGACACCTCGGGGTGGCGCCGCAGGTGG
>NZ_JBSHDN010000258.1:0-7805 GCF_053616335.1 Nocardiopsis sp. NPDC055824 | reverse complement strand
GGGCCGCGCGTACCGGCCCCGCCCGCCAGCGGAGGTCACCCCGGTCGGCGGACCTCACGGAGCTCGCCGGTCACGACGTCGTACACGAAGCCCCGCACCCGGTCGGTGCAGGGGATGAACTGATCGACCTCGATGCGCCGGATCGACCGGAGCACGTCGGTGTCCAGGTCGGTGAAGGCCTCGGCGGCCCAGTCCGGCCTGATGCCCACCTCGTCCTGGACCTGCTGCTTGAAGTCGTCGTCGGTGAAGCCCGCCATGCCGCAGTCGGTGTGGTGGACGAGCACGATCTCCCGCGTGCCGAGGAGCCGTTGGCTGATCGCCAGGCTCCGACGCACGTCGGAGGTCACGGCCCCGCCCCCGTTGCGGATCACGTGGGCGTCCCCCTCGGACAGGCCGAGGACCCTGTAGACGTCGAGCCGGGCGTCCATGCAGGCGACGACGGCGAGGCCCAGTGCGGGGGGCGAGGCGTGGTCGCCCTGGGGGAGGCCCCGGGCGCGGGCGCGGGCGTTGGCGAGCAGCTGGTCGGTGGCGCTCATGGCAGACCTTCCGGGTCCGGGCACCGGCGCGGTGCCGAGGAGGACACGCAGCGTGTCGGCCAGGAGCATGATCCGTGAGCGGTCGCCAGGGCCGGAGAACGGGAAAACCCGTCCCGGGGGCGATCGCCCCCGGGACGGGCCCGGCGCCCTGTCTAGTACTCGGGGAGGATGGCGGGCCAGTCGAAGAGGTAGACCGAGCCCACGATGACGCCCACCGTCAGCAGCGGGGTCACCACCTTCTGCTCGACGGGGCCGTCGGTGACGAACCCCTTGCCCTGGCCGATGCGCTTCTTCCACAGGGGCCAGAAGATCGGCACGCCCATCTTGGTGACCATGTCGCCGAAGAAGTGCAGGATCACGCCGAACGCCACGGCCAGGCCCAGCCAGGTGTAGTTGACGCCCGCGGTGAACAGGGCCAGGGTGATCCCCGCCGTCGCCAGGGCGTTGATGACCCCGGACGCGACCCGGTTCTTGTCCAGGCCGAAACCCAGTCCCTGGAGCGCGATGCCGATGAGCAGGAACACGAAGACCTGGACGGCCATCTCGGACCACAGCGCCAGCAGCTGGACGATCACGCCCATGAGGATCGCGAAGAAGAACGAGTGCGTCCCCATGCGGTGACCGCCGAAGAGGAACCCGAGCATGCCGCCCAGGACCTCGGTGACCTTGCCGTAGGTCTTGGTCACCGTGGCGCTCTTGTGGTCGAGGTCGGGCAGCAGGGCCGCCCCCGCGCACACGAGAGAACCGGCGATGATCTCTCCCGGGCCGAGTTCGAAACTGAGCCCGAGGAATTCTGCGCCTTGGACCAGCGGAACGACCGCCATCCAGCCGACCACGCCACTCAGTGCGTGCGAGTGCCCCATCATGGCGGGAACCGTAGCGGAGTATCACAAGCACCGCGAATCAGGAGTAATTGCGGTCCGGCCCATTCTTCACCCGGCGCACCTGAAACCCCGCTGCGCCGGAGTCCGGCCGCGAATGTATTTCGATGTCACGGCGCTCCTCGGAGGTCATTGACGTTAATCCACGTCCGTTGGTAGACAACCAACAACCCCCGGGTGGCGTGACACCGACCCGGCACCGTCGACCTCCCCGCGCCACCGACCCCACGAACCCGACAGGGGCAGACATGTACTCCCATCGCCCTCCCCCCACCCCCTCCCCGCGCCTCCCGTTGCGAGTGACGACCACGGGTGCGGCACTGCTCCTCGTCGGGGCCGCCGCGGTCGCCCCGGCCGCCGCGGAGCCGGCCGACGAGGCGAACACGCTCACCGTCGCCATCTCCCAGCAGGTCGACTCCTTCAACCCCTTCACCGCCCAGCTGGCCGTCACCACCAACATCCTCGACCACGTCTACGACTCCCTGGTCACGGTCGACGCCGTGACCAACGAGCCCGCGCCGGCCCTGGCCGAGGAGTGGGAGACCAGCGAGGACGGCCTCACCTGGACCTTCCACCTGCGCGACGGCGTCACCTTCAGCGACGGCGAACCCCTCACCGCCGACGACGTCGCGTGGACCTTCACCACCATCATGGAGAACGAGTCCGCGGCGATCGCCAACGGCAACTACGTGTCGGGCTTCGACACGGTCACGGCCGAGGACGACCACACGGTGGTGATCGAGCTGGAGGAGCCCCAGGCGACGATGACCTCCCTCAACGTGCCGATCGTGCCGCGCCACGTCTGGGAGCCCGTCCTGGAGGAGCAGGGCGACGACTTCGCCGACTACACCGGTGAGGACCTGCCCGCCGTCGGCAGCGGCCCCTTCGTCCTCACCGAGCACCACCGCGGCGAGCACATCGCCCTGGAGGCCAACCCCGACCACTGGCGCGGGGCCCCGGGCTTCTCCGACCTGGTCTTCCGGTACTACTCCGAGAAGGACGCCGCCGTCGAGGCCCTGCGCAGCGGCGAGGTCTCCCTCGTCTACGAGCTGACCGAGGCCCAGGCCAACTCCCTGGACGGCGCCGACGACATCGCCGTCAACTTCGCCGCCGGCAAGCGGTTCCAGGCCTTCACCGTCAACCCCGGCGCCCGCACCCAGGACGGGGAGGAGTTCGGCGACGGGCACCCCGCGCTGGCCGACGCCACCCTGCGCCGGGCCATCGTCAGAGCCATCGACAACGAGGAGATCGTCGAGAAGGCGCACGGCGGCCGCGCCACCGCCGCCGGGGGCTACATCCCGGCCCGCTACAGCGACTACCACTGGTCGCCCGAGGGCGACGAGGACACGCTCTCCTTCGACCCGGAGGCCGCCAACGCGATGCTCGACGAGGCGGGCTACGAGAGGGGCGAGGACGGCGTGCGGGTCTCGCCCGACGGCGACCGCCTCGAACTGCGCATGCACGTCCACCAGGACCGGCCGGACAACGTCAACGCCGGACTGGTCATCGTCGAGCGCCTCGCCGACATCGGCATCGAGGTCGAGAACCTCACGGTCGACCCGGGCGTCCTCAGCGACGCCCTCTTCGCGGCCGAGTACGACCTCATCTTCACCGGGTGGACGGTCAACCCCGACCCCGACTACGTGTTCAGCATCCACACCTGCGACGCGCTCCCCGAGGAGCCGGGCAGCATGCAGGGCGACGCCTACTTCTGCGACGAGGAGTACGACGAGCTCTACCGGGCCCAGCTCGCCGAGTACGACCGCACCGCCCGCGCGGAGATCATCCACGACCTCCAGCGGGTGCTCTACGAGGAGGCCGTCGTGAACGTGCTGGCCTACCCGGACATCCGGGAGGCGTACCGCACCGACCAGATCACCGACATGCAGATCCAGCCGGACCCCGGGGGCAACATCTGGGGCCAGGACGGCTACTGGGCCTTCTGGTCCGCCCAGCCGGTCGCCTCGGACGAGGACGGCCCCTCCGGGCCCTCGACCGGGGTCTGGATCGGCATCGGGGCGGCCGTGCTGGTGCTCCTGGCCGCGGGCGGGTTCGTCCTGTTCCGCCGGCGCGCCACCGTGGAGGACCGCGAGTGACCAGCGACCCCGTCACCCCGGGAGCCCCGGCCGGGGCGGAGGCGCCCGGCGCCCCCGCCCCGGCGGGCCCCGCCGGGCCAGGCCGCGCGGGCAGGATCGCGCGCTACGTCGCCGGACGCCTGGCGACCGCAGCGTTCTCGCTCCTGGCCGTGGTCGTGGCCGGGTTCTTCCTCTTCCGCATCCTGCCCGGCGACCCGGTCCGCGCCATGACCGAGGGCCGCGAGGTCACCGCGGAGCAGCGCGAGGAGCTCCGCCGCCAGTTCGGGCTCGACCAGCCCCTCTGGCAGCAGTTCCTCGACTACCTGACGGGCCTGCTCCGCCTCGACCTCGGCACGTCCTTCCAGTTCCGCGAGCCGGTCACCGAGCTCATCCTCGAACGCCTCGGGCCCACGGTCCTGCTCGCGGGGACCGGCACGGTCATCGCCGCGCTCCTCGGCCTCCTCCTCGGCGTCCGGGCCGGGTGGAGGCCCGGCGGCCGGTCCGACCGGGCCAACAGCGCCGTCGCCCTGTTCTTCTGGTCGGTGCCCACGTTCTGGCTCGGACTGCTGCTCATCGTGGCGCTCGCCTCGGGGCGCGGGTTCATGCCCGGCCTGTTCCCCACCGGCGGCATGGTGGACCCCGCGGCGACGGGCCCCGTGGAGACCGCTCTGAGCACGGCCTGGCACATGGTGCTGCCCATCACCACCATGGTCGCCGTGATCTACGCCCAGTACCTCATGATCATGCGCTCCTCCCTCATGGACGAGAGGGGCGCCGACTACCTCACCACGGCGCGGGCCAAGGGACTGCGGGACGCCCTCGTGCGCCGCAGGCACGCGGTCCCCAACGCCCTCCTGCCCACGGTGACCCTGATCTTCCTCAACCTCGGCCAGGTCGTGTCCGGAGTGATCCTCGTGGAGACGGTGTTCTCCTGGCCCGGACTCGGCCAGCTCTTCTACTCCGGCCTGCGCGTCCCCGACCTCGGCCTCGTCCAGGGCCTGTTCGTGGTCTTCGCGGCCTCGGTGATCCTCATGAACCTCCTCGCCGACCTGGTCTACCCGCTGCTCGACCCCAGGGTGCGCCCATGAGCGCGGACACCGAGGAACACGGCGCCGACGCACCGGGCGGAGACGCCGGCGGGGCGAACGGCGCGGGCGGCGCACCCGTGTCGCCCCGGGCCCTGGCACGCCGCCGCCGCGCGGAGGCCCTGCGCCGGTTCGCCCGCGAGTACACCCGCAACCGCGCCGGGCTGGTGGGCCTCCTCGCCCTCTCGGCCATCGTCCTCCTGGCGCTGTTCGCACCCCTGCTGGTGGACCAGGCCGAGCTGACGGTCACCGGCGCCCCCGGAGCCGCCTACGAACCGCCCAGCGCCGAGTTCCCCCTGGGCACCGACAACTTCGGCCGGTCCGTCCTCGACCTCATCATCTGGGGCTCCCGGGTCTCCCTCACGGTGGGCTTCCTGGCCACGGTCGTCTCCGTGGTCCTGGGCACGCTGGTCGGGGTGACCGCCGGGCACTTCGGCGCGTCCGGGGGCCCGGCCGGACGGGTCGTGTCGTCCGTGCTCATGCGGGTCACCGACTGGTTCCTGGTGCTGCCCACCCTGGTCCTGGCCGTGGCGCTGGCCGCGGTGCTGCCGCGCGGCACCGGCACCATCATCATCGCCATCGGCCTCACCGTCTGGCCCGCGACGGCCCGCCTGGTGCGGGCGCAGACCCTGGCGGTGGAGGCGCGACCCTTCGTGGAGCGCGCCCGCGCCCTGGGCGGGGGGCACACCCACGTCATGGCCTGGCACGTGCTGCCCAACGTGATGCCGGTGGTGCTCGCCCAGACCACCCTCCTCGTGGCCACGTCGATCATCGCCGAGTCCACGCTGGCGTTCCTGGGGGTGGGGGACCCCACCACCATCTCCTGGGGCGGCATCCTGGAGGCCGCCCGCACCGCGGGGGCCATCAGCTCCGGGATCTGGTGGTACATGATCCCGCCGGGCCTGGCCATCGCGGCCGTCGCCCTCTCCTTCACCCTGTGCGGACGCGCTCTGGAGTCCGTCATCAACCCCCGACTCCGGGAGCAGCGTTGACCTCCCTCCTCGACGTCCGAGAACTGCACGTCACCTACCGAGCCGGGCACGGCGAGGTCCCGGCCGTCCGGGGCGTCGACCTGTCCCTCGACCCCGGGGGCACCCTGGGGCTGGCGGGGGAGTCGGGGAGCGGCAAGTCGACCGTCGCCCTGGCGCTGCTGCGCCTGCTGCCCGAGAGCGCCCGCATCGGGGGGCAGGTCCTGCTGGAGGGGGAGAACGTCCTCGACATGCGGTGGGGCCGACTGCGCGCGGTCCGCTGGGTGGGCGCGGCGATCGTCTTCCAGGGCGCCATGCACTCCCTCAACCCGGTCAAGCGGATCGGTGACCAGATCGCGGAGCCCATGGCGATCCACGGCACCGTGCCGGCGAACCGGATCCCCGGGCGCGTGGCCGAGCTCCTGGGACAGGTGGGCCTCCCGGCCTCCCGCACCCGCGACTACCCCCACCAGCTGTCCGGCGGACAGCGCCAGCGGGTCATGATCGCGATGGCCCTGGCCTGCGAGCCACGCCTGGTCATCGCGGACGAGGCCACCACCGCCCTGGACGTGATGATCCAGGCGCAGATCCTCGCCCTGCTCAAGCGCCTGGTCGCCGAACAGGGCATCGGCATGCTGATGATCAGCCACGACCTGTCCGTCCTGGCGGCCACCTGCGACCGGGTCGCGGTGATGTACGCGGGCCGCGTCGTGGAGCAGGGCCCCGCCCGCGAGGTCGTGCACGAACCCGCCCACCCCTACGCGAGCGCCCTCAGCGCGGCCTTCCCCCGCATCGGCGACCCGGCCTCGCGCCTGGCGCCCCGGGGCCTGCCGGGGGACCCGCCGGATCCGGCCGACCCCCCTCCGGGCTGCGTCTTCCGACCCCGCTGCGCGGTGGCCGAGACGGTCTGCGCCACGGTCGACCCGCCCCTGTGGCCGGTGGACCCCGACCCCGCCGGGAACTCCGCGCGCCATGCGGCGTGCGTGCACGTGGGCCCCGCGAGACCCCTGACGACCGCCCGGGACGGGGGCACCCCGTGATCCCGACCGCCGCCCCCACCGAGGAGACGCGCCCTTGAGCACCACCGAGACCGACCCCCGCGACGCCCCCCGCGCCTCCGGGGGAGGGGAGGCGCCCGAGCCGATCCTGAGCGCCAGGGGAGTGGAGGTCGCCTTCGCCGCCGGGTTCGCCCCCGGCGGGGGCAAGGGCACGGCGCGCGCCGTCGACGGCGTGAACCTCGACGTGTCGGCGGGCGAGATCGTGGCGCTGGTGGGGGAGTCGGGCTGCGGCAAGACCACCCTGGCCCGGGTGCTGCTGGGCCTGGAGCGGCCCACAGGGGGCGTCGTGGTGTTCGAGGGCAGGCCGATGCGGTACGGCTCCCGGGACCTGCGCGCCTACCGGCGCCGGGTCCAGCTCGTGCAGCAGGACCCCACCGGCTCGCTCAACCCGCGCCGCACCGTCTACGAGTCCGTGGCCGAGGGGCTGCGCATCCACGAGGGCACCACGGCGGACGAGGCCGAACGGGTCGCCGGAGCGCTCTCCGGGGCCGGCCTGCGCCCGCCGGAGCGCTTCCTCGCCCGCTATCCGCACGAGCTGTCCGGCGGGCAGCGCCAGCGCGTGGTGATCGCCGGGGCCCTGGTCCTGGACCCCGAGGTGCTGGTGGCCGACGAGCCGGTCGCGTCCCTGGACGCGTCGGTGCGCGGCGAGATCCTCCGCCTGCTCCTGGACCTGCGGGACGAACTGGGGCTGTCCGCCCTGGTGGCCACGCACGACCTGGGACTGGCGTGGAACATCGCGGACCGCGTCGCCGTGATGTACCTCGGGCGCGTGGTGGAGCTGGGCACCGTGGAGGAGGTCCTGGCCGCACCCGCCCACCCGTACACACGCGCGCTGCTGTCGGTGCTGCCCGACGCGGGCGAGGGCGAGCCGGTGGTCCTGGCGGGCGAGCCGCCGGACCCCAAGCAGGTGCCGCCGGGGTGCCGGTTCCACCCGCGCTGCCCGGTGCTCGCCTCGGGAGAGGCCGAACGGGCGGGCGTCGCCGACCTGTGCCGCACCGTGGACCCCGCGGTCCTGGGGGGCGGGGCCGAACGCCGGGTGGCCTGCCACTGGGCGGCCGCCGACGGGACCGGCCGGGTCCGCGCGGAGGCGGGAGGCGCGGGCTGAGGGCGCCGTGCGCGGTGGCGGCGCCTCCCCCGCGGCGCGCTCCGGACCCGGGGCGCCCCGGGTCCTTCCGGCGGCCGTCGCCGCACCCCTGCGGGGG
>NZ_JBSHDN010000257.1:0-7818 GCF_053616335.1 Nocardiopsis sp. NPDC055824 | reverse complement strand
TCCGCGAGGTGCGCGACGGCCCGGCCCGAAGGGCTCCTACTCCACGACGGTGATGCCGAGGGCGCCGAGGATGAGGCCGGCCTGGGCCGGACTGATGTTGGCCCCCCGCAGGTACCCCGCCTGGTCCAGGCCGAGCTCGCCCAGGTCGGCCCCGCGCAGGTCCGCGCCCGCGAATCTGGCGTTGACCAGGTTGGCGCCGCGCAGGCGCGACTCCTTCCACACGGTCTCCCGCAGGTCGGCGCTCGCCAGGTCGGCCTCGTCCAGGCGCAGGCCCTCCAGCGTGCGGCCGCGCAGCGAGAGCCCCTTGCAGCGGGCCAGCATCATGTTGCACTGGGAGAACGTGTAGCCGATCCCCCGCAGCGAGGTCAGCCCCGCGCCGGTGAGCCGGCACCCGGTGAACACCGTGTCGGTGAGCAGCGCGCCCTGCCAGCGGGTGTTGGCGAGGTCCATCCTCTCGAAGCGGGTGTCGGCGCACTCCGCCCCGGTGAAGAGAGCCCCGGGCGCCCCTCCTCCCGTGAACCTCGCGCCGTCCAGGACGGCGCGCTCGAACCGGGCGCCGTCCATGCGGCAGTCGGCGAAGACGGCATCGGTCAGGTCGGTGTCCCTCAGGTCGGCGCCGGAGAGGTCGCACCGGGTGAACACGCGCGGGGCGGATACGGCGTCGGCCAGGACGTCGCGCAGGTCGGAGTCGGACAGGTCCGCGTCCGTGGTCTCTGGAGAGGAAGGGTCGGTACTCATCGCGAGGACCCTAGCGGTCGCCGGTGACATCCGGCGCCGTCCCCTCAGTCGCGGAGCTTGAGGGCGAGGAACAGGTCCACTCTGTGCTCCAGGCTGCTCAGGTCCCGCCCGGTCAGCTCCTCCACCCGTCCGATCCGGTACCGCAGGGTGTTGACGTGGACGTGCATGGCGGCGGCGCAGCGCTGCCAGGAGCCGGAGTGGGCGAGGAAGCGCTCCAGGGTGTCCACCAGCTCGGAGCGGTGGTCGCGGTCGTAGGCGAGCAGCGGTCCCAGGAGGCGCTCCCGGTAGGAGGCCTGGACCTCCTCGGGGACCGAGGCGAGCAGGAGCTCGTGGGAGTCGATCTCGGCCCCGGCGATCACGCGGGACCGTCCGCCCCGGAGCTCGGCCAGCCGCCGGGCGTGGCGCGCCTCCACGGCGGCGCCGCGCAGCTCGGGGATGCCCCGGGCGGCCGAGCTGAGACCGATGGCGAGGCGGTGGTCGAGCAGGCCGCCGTCCAGCACCCGGGCGCGGTGGAGGAGCCGGGCGCGGATCTCCTCGGCCCGCGCGCGGGCGTCGGTCCCCGCGCCGGCCACCGGGAGGATCGCGAGGGTGTCGGTGTCCCCGGTGACGACGGCGCCGGGGTGGTCGGCGACGAGCTCGGTGACCACCCGCCGGGGCAGGTCGGGCACGCGGGGCTCGGGCAGCATGACGGCGCTCACGACGACGTGGCCCCCCTCGTCGGCGCCCGTGGCCGTCCCGGTTCCGCGCATCAGCTCGGTGACCTCGTCGAAGCGCTGTGCGGCCAGCAGGCGCGGCAGCCCCTCCAGGTGGCGCGCGTCGGCCAGCGCGCGTTCGTCGGCGCGGCTGCGGGCGAGGCCCGCGACGGAGGCGAGCTCGGCGACCGCCTCGTGCTCCTCGTCGGTCCAGGCGGTGTGGTCGCCGGCGCAGACCATCAGCCAGGTGGCGAGGGGGTGGGACTCCTTGGTCTGGACGGGGACCACGGTCAGGACACGGCCCCCCTCCTCCGGCAGGCGCGTGGTGTGCGGGAAGTCCTGCCAGGTGAGCGCCTTGGCGGCGATCCACTCGCGGTCGGCCTCCGGCAGCGGCGCCCCCGAGGAGGCGACGTGGCGCCCGGTGGAGGAGATCACCCAGGCGGTCCGCCCCTCCTGCGCGGTGGCGGCGGTGAGCGCGTCGGAGAAGTCGGCCCCGGCGGCGACGTCGGCCATCAGCCGGCGGTGGCGGTCGCGGGTCTCGGCGATGGTGGTGAAGCGGCGCTGGGTGAGGGAGCGCAGCACCTCCTCGGTGACCGCGCCGAAGGACGTCTCCGCCGGAACCTCGACCAGGGGGATGTCGTAGGCCCGGCAGGCCTCCACCAGGTCGTCGGGGACCTCGCCCAGGGCGGTGCCGGCCCCCAGGGCGACGGCGCCGGCCCCGACCACGGAGGACACGAAGGCCTCCGAGTCCTGGGGGCGGGTACGCCACATCATGCCCGTGAGGACGAACTCCCCGCCGCGCAGGTAGCGGGCCGGGTCGAGCAGATCGGTGGTGTACGCCCACCGCAGGGTGCGGTGCGCGTGCTCCGCTCCCGACAGGAACCTCAGGTGCAGCCGCTTGATGGCGAGCAGCTCACTGATCTGCATTGACGTCCTTCTGTGCTTGTGCGGACGGGTGTTCGCCCGTGACCGGTGGGCGGCGGTGGGAAGGTTTTTCGGAAACGCCGCTTGTAGGAAACGCCCAACCCTAACGGTTCGTTCCAGGATCACTTCATGTCATCACGTTCTGGCCGGGCCCGTGTATCGGTGTTGTACTTCACAACAGCAACGGACCGAGCAGGGGTTGCGCGCCCGCCGACGACCTGACCGAACCCCGACGACGAGGACCAGCATGGAATTCCTGAGCCCCTCCACACTGGAGGAGGCGCTCGAAGCGAAGAGCGCCCATCCCGACGGGCTGCCCATCATGGGCGGCACCGACGTCATGGTGGAACTCAACTTCGACAAGCGGCGCCCGGCCGCCCTGATCGACCTGACCCGGATCCCCGAACTGGCCGAGTGGGGCGCCGAGGACGGCTGCACACGCCTCGGCGCGGGTGTGCCCTACACCCGGATCATCGAGCACCTGTCGGCGGCGGCGCCGGCACTGGCCAAGGCCTCCCGCTCGGTGGCCTCCCCGCAGATCCGCAACCGCGGCACCGTGGGGGGCAACCTTGGCGGCGCCTCCCCCGCGGGGGAGGCGCACCCGCCGCTGCTCGCCACCGACGCCGTGATCGAACTGGCGTCGGTGCGGGGCAGGCGCCGGGTGCCCGCCCGGGAGTTCTACCTGTCGTTCCGGACCACGGCCAGGCGTGACGACGAGCTGATCACGGCGGTCCTGCTGCCCGAGCCGTCGGGGCCCCAGCAGTTCGCCAAGATCGGCACGCGCAACGCGATGGTCATCGCGGTGACCTCCTTCTCCCTGGCGCTGGACGCGGAGCGCAGGACCGTGGGCACCGGCCTGGGCTCGGCCGGCCCCACACCGCTGCGGGCCGAGGCGGCGGAGGAGTTCCTGGCCGGGGAGTTCGACTGGGAGGGCGGCGCACCGCTCCCGGAGGCGGCCGTGCGCCGTTTCGGGGAGCTGGTGGCCGCGGCCTCCCGTCCCATCGACGACCAGCGGGGCAGCGCCGGGTACCGCAGGCACGCGCTCTCGGTGATGGCGCGCCGCGCTCTGAGCTGGTCCGTCACCGACTACAGGAAGGAAGCCACGCGATGCGCGTGAGTTTCAACGTCAACGGCGAGGACGTGACCGCCGACAACGTGTGGCCGGGCGAGAGCCTGCTGTACGTGCTGCGTGAGCGGTTGGGCCTGCCGGGCAGCAAGAACGCCTGCGAGCAGGGCGAGTGCGGTTCGTGCACGGTGTACTTCGACGGCGTGACGGCGTGCTCGTGCATGATCGCCGCCGGGCAGGCCGAGGGGCGCCGCGTGCGTACCGTGGAGGGCCTGGCGCAGGGGTCGGGCAAGGGCCCCGAACGCGAGCTGGGCACGGTGCAGGACGCGTTCGTCGAGGCGGGGGCGGTCCAGTGCGGCTTCTGCACGCCGGGGCTCCTCGTCCAGACCGACGACCTGCTGGAGCGGACCGTGGGGGCGGGCCTGCCCGCTCCGGACGACGCCGAGATCCGGGAGGCGCTGGCGGGCAACCTGTGCAGGTGCACCGGGTACGAGAAGATCATCGACGCGGTGCACCTGGCGGCCGAGCGCCATGCGGGAACCGGGGGCGGGGCATGAGCGCGGCGGACACCGTGGCGGGGACCGGCCGGGCCGTGGTCGTGGAGGGCGCGCACGTGGTCACCGTCGACGGGGCGGAGTACGCCGACGGCCACGTGGTGGTGCGCGACGGGAGGATCACCGCCGTGGGCGCGGGCCCGGCCCCGGCGGCCCCGGGCGCCGAGCGCGTGGACGGGCGCGGGTGCCTGGCCACGCCGGGCCTGGTGAACACGCACAACCACCTCTACCAGTGGGCGACGCAGGGGCTGTTCGCCGACGGCACGCTCTTCGAGTGGCTGGTGGGGTCCTACGAGATCTGGGGCCGCCTGGACGCCGCCGTGGTCTCGGGGACGACCTCGGCCGGGCTGGCCCACCTGGCCCTGTCCGGGTGCACGACCGCCTCCGACCACCACTACATCCACCCCTCGGGGCGCGGGGACATCGTGGCCGCCGAGGTGGAGGCCGCCCGCGAGGTGGGGGTGCGCCTGGACCTGGCCCGGGGGTCGATGGACCGGGGCCGGAGCCAGGGCGGACTGCCCCCGGACGGCGTCGTCGAGACGCTGGAGGGGGCGCTGGCCGGGACCGCCGCGGCCATCGACGCCTACCACGACCGCGCCGACGACGCGATGACGCGGGTGGCCGTGGCCCCCTGCTCGCCGTTCTCCGTCTCGCGGGAGCTGATGGTGGAGGGCGCGGCGCTGGCCAGGGACAGGGGGGTGCGGATGCACACCCACCTGGCGGAGACCCTCGACGAGGAGGAGCAGTGCCTGGCCGAGTTCGGCTGCACCCCCGTGGAGTACGCGGAGAAGCTGGGCTGGCTGGGCGAGGACGTGTGGTTCGCGCACGCCGTGCACCTGTCCGACGCGGCGATCGCGAGGATCGCCGCGACGGGCACCGGCATCGCGCACTGTCCCACCTCCAACGCCCGCCTGGGCGCGGGGATCTGCCGGGTCACCGAGCTGCTGGACGCGGGCGTGCGGGTCGGGCTGGGCGTGGACGGCCCCGCCTCCAGTGAGCTGACGCCCCTGGCGGGGGAGATGCACCAGGCCCTGCTGATGGCCCGTGCCCGCAAGGGCCCGCAGGCGCTCAGCGCGCGCCAGGCCCTGGAGATGGCCACCCTGGGCGGTGCCCGGGTGCTGGGCCGCGACGCGGAGCTGGGCTCGCTGACGGTCGGCAAGCTCGCCGACATCGCGCTGTGGCGGGTGGACGGGTTCGGCTACGACGTCGTCGCCGACCCGGTGGTGGCGGCGGTCTTCGGCCCCACCCCGCCGCTGGAGCGGCTCTGGGTCGGCGGGAGCACCGTCGTCGACCGCGGCGAGCTCCGCACCCTGTCCGCCGAGACGGCCGCCGCGCGCGGCCGGGCCGCGCACCGCGCACTGACACAGGAGGTGAACCGCTGATGGCGGCGACGACCCGTACCGTGACCGGCCTGACCAGCACCACGAAGGACGGGGTGGGCGCGAGCCCGCGGCGTCCCGACGGGACGCTGAAGGTGACCGGTGAGTTCGCGTACTCCTCGGACATGTGGATGGAGGACATGCTGTGGGGGGCGACCCTGCGCAGTCCCCACCCGCACGCCGAGATCCGCGGCATCGACGTCACCGGGGCCCTGGAGGTTCCGGGTGTGCACGCGGTGCTCACGCACGAGGACGTGCCCGGCGAGAAGCGCTACGGGCTGGAGTTCCAGGACCAGCCGGTGCTGGCCTTCGGCAAGGTCCGCTACAAGGGGGAGCCGGTCGCGGTGGTCGCCGCCGACCACCCGGAGACGGCCCGGCGCGCCATGGAGCGCATCCGGGTGGACTACGCGGTGCTGGAGCCGGTCACCGACTCCCGGCGCGCGGCGATGGACCCGGACTGCCCGCCGGTGCACGAGGCGGGGTCGCTGCCCGAGCACCCCGAGTTCAACCAGCGCGGCAACCGGCTGCGCCACCAGCCGATCCGCACGGGCGCGTTCGCCGAGGCCGCCGGGGCGGCCGCCCGCGAGGGCGCGGTGCTGGAGAGGCTGCGGTCGGAGGCCGCCGTGGTGGTGTCCTCCGAGTACGAGGTGGGCATGCAGGACCAGGCCTTCCTGGGCCCGGAGTCGGGGATGGCCGTTCCGGCGGAGGACGGCGGGGTGGACCTGTACGTGGCCACCCAGTGGCTGCACGTGGACCAGCGCCAGATCGCCCCCGCCCTGGGGCTGCCGCAGGACAAGGTGCGGCTGACCCTGGCGGGCGTGGGCGGTGCGTTCGGCGCGCGCGAGGACCTGTCGATGCAGATCCACGCCTGCCTGCTGGCGCTGCGCACCGGCAGGCCGGTCAAGTTCGTGTACAACCGCGAGGAGTCCTTCTACGGGCACGTGCACCGGCACCCGGCGAAGATGCGCTACGAGCACGGCGCCTCGTCCGACGGCAGGCTGCTGTACGCCACGGCCGAGGTGGTCGTGGACGGCGGCGCGTACGCGTCGGCGACTCCCGCGGTGGTGGGTGTGGCGTCCTCGCTGGGCATCGGCCCCTACGAGGTGCCCAACGTGCTGGTCGACGCCTACGGCGTGTACACGAACAACCCGCCGTGCGGCGCGATGCGGGGGTTCGGCGCGGTGCAGGCGTGCTTCGCCTACGAGTCGCAGATGGACAGGCTCGCGGCCGAGCTGGGGATGCACCCGGTGGACCTGCGGATCAAGAACGCGTTGTCGCAGGGCTCGCGGATCATCACGGGCCAGGAGATCGACATGCCGCTGCCCATGGCGGAGATGCTGCAGCGCTGCCGCGACCTGCCGATGCCGCCCGAGCGCGGGGCGCTGCCCGACCCCGGCGACCTACGCACCCTGCCCGGCGGGGTGGCGGGGACCACCCGCGGCGAGGGCGTGGTGCGCGGCGTCGGCTACGGCGTGGGGCTGAAGAACCTGTGCTTCTCCGAGGGCTTCGACGACTACTCCACCGCCCGGGTGCGGCTGGAGGTCGTGGCGGGCGAGCCCGTGGTGATGGTGCACACCGCCGCGGCCGAGGTCGGCCAGGGGCTGGTGACGGTCAAGGGGCAGATCGCCCGGACCGAGCTGGGCGTGGAGAAGGTCGTCATCCACCCCTCCGACACCCAGGTGGGCTCGGCGGGCTCCTCCTCCGCCTCTCGCCAGACGTACATGACGGGCGGCGCCGTCAGGACGGCGTGCGCGTCGGTGCGCGCCGCCGTGTTCGCCCTGGCCCGCGAGCGCGGGCTGGTGCCCGGCGACCTGCCCGACACCGACCTGGCCCTGGCCGGCGGCAAGGTGGTGTCGGCGACGGCCGGAGCGCTGGTGTCGCTGGCGGACCTGCTGGGCGAGGCGGCGCAGGGCGGTGTGGTGGTCGAGGAGACCCGTGAGTTCCACCACCGGCCCACCGAGATGCTCGACCCGCTGCTGGGCCAGGGCGCCTCGCACACCCAGTTCGGGATGTGCGTCCACCGCGCCGTGGTGGACGTGGACGTGGACCTGGGCCTGGTGAAGGTGGTGGCCCTGGACGCGGTGCAGGACGTCGGCAAGGTGATGCACCCTCAGCAGCTGGCCGGGCAGATCCAGGGCGGGTCCGCCCAGGGCCTGGGCCTGGCGCTGATGGAGGAGATCCTGGTGGAGGACGGCGTGATCCGCAATCCGTCGTTCACCGACTACCTGATCCCGACGATCCTGGACACGCCCCCGATGCGGATCGAGGTCCTGGAGCATCCGGACCCGCACGCGCCGTACGGGCTGCGGGGCGCCGGCGAGCCGCCGACGCTGTCGTCGACCCCGGCGGTCGTCGCCGCGGTGCGCGCGGCGACGGGGCGTCCGCTGACGCACGCACCGGTGCGGCCGGAGGACATCGTGGGCATCGACCTGTAGCCCGTCGGGGCGCGGTGGGCGGGGAGCCCC
>NZ_JBSHDN010000256.1:0-7901 GCF_053616335.1 Nocardiopsis sp. NPDC055824 | reverse complement strand
GTCGGCCGGCCGTGCCGTTCCCCCCGCGCGGGGGGAACGGCACGGCCGGCCGACGTGCCCGCGTCCGCCGCCGAACGCCTCTAGGGGCGGGGCAGGCCGGTGTAGTTCTCCGCCAGCTGGGTCGAGGCGGCCCGGGAGGAGGCCAGGTACTCCAGGTGCGAGAGCTGGAGGCGGTGGTCGAAGGCGTCGCCCGAGGTGTGCAGCAGCGTGGTCATCCAGTAGGAGAAGTGCTCGGCCCGCCACACCCGGCGCAGCGCCGCGGCCGAGTAGTCCTCCAGCGCCCCCGTCCCGCCGTGCGTGTACCGGGCGCGCAGGCCCTCCGCGAGCAGCGCCACGTCGTGCAGCGCCAGGTTGAGCCCCTTGGCCCCGGTGGGCGGCACGATGTGCGCGGCGTCCCCGGCCAGGTAGAGGCGCCCGTGGCTCATCGGCTCGGTGACCAGGCTGCGCATGGGGGTCAGGCCCTTGGAGGTGAGCGGTCCGCGTCGCAGTTCCCAGCCGGGCACGGCCATGCGCTCGGCCAGCTCCTCCCACACCCGCTCCTCCGGCCAGTCGTCGGGGTCGGTGCCGTTGGGCACCTGGAGGTAGAGGCGGCTCACCTCCTCCGAGCGCATGCTGTGCAGGGCGAAGCCGCGTTCGTGGCGGGCGTAGACCAGCTCCTCGCACGAGGGCGGCACGTCGGCCAGCACGCCCAGCCAGCTGAAGGGGTAGAGGCGCTCGAAGGTGCGGACGACGCCCTCGGGCAGGCTGCGCCTCCCGATCCCGTGGAAGCCGTCGCAGGCCGCCACGTAGTCGCACTCCAGCACCTCCTCCCGGCCCTCCAGGGTGTGGCGCACGCGGGGGCTGTCGGTCTCGATCCCCTCGATCGCGGTGGCCCGGGCCCCGAAGAGGACCTGTCCTCCGTCGGCCAGGCGCCGGGCGGTCAGGTCCTTGACGATCTCGGTCTGCGCCCAGATCTCGACGCTGCGCCCGCACAGGTCGGAGAAGTCCACGCGGTGGGATCGGCCGTCGAAGCGCAGTTCGATGCCGTCGTGGGTGATGCCCTCGCGGTCCATGCGCTCGCCGAGACCGCTGCGGCGGAGGAGGCGGGCGACGCCGTGTTCCACGACGCCCGCGCGCTGGCGGGCCTCGACGTAGGCGCGGTCCCGCGTTTCCAGCACCACCGACTCGATGCCGGCCAGGTGCAGCAGGTGGGAGAGCAGGAGGCCGGCGGGCCCTGCTCCGATGATGCCGACGCGTGTGCGCATCAGGTGTCCCCTCGTCGGTCGGGCTTGGCGCCCGGGTGCCACAGAAGTTCCTTATGCGAACACATATTCACATGACGAACGAGCAGGAGGGGCGGTGGGCCCCGTCCGGCGGCGCGGATCCCGGAGTGTCCCGCCCGGGCGCGGCCGTCCCGCCGTCGGCGTCCATGGCGTCGAAATGCGCCCGCACCATATCTTGACCCGGTGAGCCGCATCACCTATGTTCGCCAAAAGAACAAGTGTTCGCAAAACGTACAGTGGTGGGCGCCGGTGCCCACCCCGACGCGGTTGGAGCGCCGATGCGCCGTGGGCCGGCAGTCCTCACCACCGGGGCCGCACCGCCGGCCGTACCCGCGGGCGGCGGCGCCCGCACGCGCCGGGCCGCGCGCGCGGGCCCCGACAGGCCGCTCCTCGGGGCCCTGGGCATCGCCGCCCTCCTCGCGCTCTGGGAGGCCGCGCCGCGCCTGGGAGCCGTCTCCGCCCGCCACCTGCCGCCCGCCTCCGAGGTTCTGGCCACCCTGGCCGAACGCGCCGCCACGGCCGCCTTCTGGACGGCCGTGGGCGACACGCTCACCGGATGGGCACTGGGCCTGGCCATCGCCTTCGCCGCCGCCGTCCTGCTCGGCCTCACCCTGGGCTCGCTGCCCCGGGTGCGCGCCTTCACCGACTCCACGGTGGACTTCCTGCGCCCCATCCCCTCGGTCGCGCTCATCCCGCTCGCCGTCCTCATGTACGGCACCGACCTGCGCTCCACCCTGCTCCTGGTCGTGTACGCCTCCTTCTGGCTCCTCTACATCCAGGTCCTGTACGGGGTGGCCGACGTCGACCCCGTCGCCGAGCAGACCGCGCGCTCCTACGGGCTCGGCCGCCTGGCCCGCGTCCGCCACGTCGTGTGGCCCACCACCCTGCCCTACCTGATGACGGGCCTGCGCCTGGCCGCGGCGGTCGCGCTCATCCTGTCCGTCACCGCCCAGCTCGTCATCGGCTCCCCGGGCCTGGGCCGCGAGATCGCCGTCGCCCAGTCCAGCGGCGCCGTTGCCTCGGTCTACGCGCTCATCGTCGCCACCGGCGGCCTCGGGGTCCTGGTCAACACCGGGGTGCGCGCCCTGGAACGCCGCGTCCTGCACTGGCACGCGTCCGTCCGCGGGGAGGCAGCGGCATGAACCGTCCCCTCGGGACCGCCCGGTCCGACGACAGCGCCGGGACGCGGGCCCCGGCCGCGCGACCGCGCCGCGGCGCCGCGGGCCGACTGGGCCTGCGCACCCTGCACGTGCTCCTGCTCCCCGTCGTGCTCGTCGGGGTCTACGCCTACGCCGGCGCCGCCTCGGACAGCTACTACACGCCCACCCCCGACCTCATCGCCGCCGCCTTCGTCGAGCTGTGGTTCTCCGAACGCCTCTTCACCGACGTGCTCCCGAGCATCGCCCGCCTGCTCACCGGCTTCACCGTCGCGGCGGTCCTCGGTGTGGGCCTGGGGGTCCTGCTGGGCCTGTCCCCCCGGACCCGGGCCCTCCTGGAGCCGGTCCTGGAGTTCCTGCGCGCCGTCCCGCCGCCGGTCCTGGTGCCGCTGATGATCCTGCTGGCCGGCATCGACGACTCCATGAAGGTCATGGTGATCGTCTCCGGCTGCGTGTGGCCCGTCCTGCTCAACACCGTGGAGGGCGTGCGCGCCGTGGACCCGGTCCTGGCCGACACCGCCCGCTGCTACGGCATCACCGGCGCCACACGGCTGCGCGTCCTGGTCCTGCGCTCGGCGGCTCCGCAGATCATGGCCGGGCTGCGCCTGGCCCTGGCCCTGGCGATCATCCTCATGGTCATCAGCGAGATGTTCGCCAGCTCCAGCGGCCTGGGGTTCGCCATCGTCCAGTTCCAGCGCAGCTTCGCCATCCCCGAGATGTGGGCGGGCATGGTCCTGCTCGGCCTGATCGGTTTCGCCCTGTCGGCGCTGTTCGAGCTCGTCGAGGGCCGCGTCCTGGGCTGGTACCGGGGTTTGCGCGCCGCGAACCGGGGCGGGTGAGCCCGTGGGCGCCGCCGCGGAACCGACCACGACCACGACCGACCACGAGGGAGAACGCCCCACCATGCTCAAGGTCACCGGCCTCCGGAAGGTCTACGACGGGGGAGCCGTCGCCGTCGAGGCCGTCCGCGACCTCACCTTCGAACTCGCCGAGGGCGAACTCGTCTGCCTCGTCGGTCCCTCCGGCTGCGGCAAGACCACCCTGCTCAAGTGCATCGCCGGGCTCATGCCGCCCACCGGCGGCACCGTCGAGCTCGAAGGCCGCCCCGTCACCGCGCCGCCGCCCGACATGGCCGTGGTCTTCCAGGAGTACGGGCGCAGCCTCTTCCCGTGGATGAGTGTGCGCGCCAACGTCGAACTGCCGCTGAAGCAGAAGAGGCTACCCGTGGAGCGGCGCACCGGCCTCGTCCGCGAGGCACTGGAGGCGGTGGGGCTGGCCGGATCCGCCGACGCCTACCCCTGGCAGCTCTCCGGCGGCATGCAGCAGCGCGTGGCCATCGCCCGCGCCGTCGCCTATGAGCCCAAGGTCCTGCTCATGGACGAGCCCTTCGCCGCCGTCGACGCCCAGACCCGTGCCGACCTGGAGGACCTGATCCGCGCGCTCTGGAAGCGCCTCGGGGTCACCGTCCTGTTCGTCACCCACGACATCGACGAGGCCGTCTACCTGGGGGAGCGGGTCCTCGTGCTCTCCTCCTCGCCGACCGTGGTGCAGGACGACGTCACCGTCGACCTGCCTGCCGGGCGGGACCAGCTCACCACCCGCCGGGACGGTCGCTTCACCGAGCTGCGCACCCGCGTCTACGCCGAGATCCAGAGGGCGAAGAGGGGCGACGCGGGGGCGGACGGCCGCCCGCAGGACCGGACCGGGGGCAGGGAGGGCAGCCCGGTCGCCGGCGGGTCCCCGGCGGGCTGACCGCCCACCGTCCACGGGCGCCGGTCCCGTGCACCGGCCCCACCGAACAGCTCCCGCACGCACGCGCGGGAAACCGTCGAAGGAGACACACCGTGACCCTGATCGCCTCCGAGGACTTCACCTCCGCCGTCTTCACCGGGGCGTGGACCCCGGCCAAGGGCGGTGACGCCCCCGTGGTCTCGCCGTCGAGCGGGGAGGTGCTGGGACGCACCGGCATCGCCGACGCCGACGACGTCCGCGACGCCGCCGCGCGGGCCGCCCGGGCCCAGAGGGGGTGGGCCGCCGCGTCCTTCGAGGAGCGGGCCGCCGTCCTGCGCCGCGCCGGAGACCTGCTGGAGGCCAACGCCGGCGAGATCATGGGGTGGCTGCGCCGCGAGGGCGGCGCGGCGGCCGGGATGGCCGGCTTCCAGGTGCACGTGGCGGCGGGGGAGTGCTTCGAGGCCGCCGCCCTGGCCTCCCAGCCGCACGGCGAGATCCTGCGCACCGGGAAGCCGAGGCTGAGCTTCTCCCGCCAGGTGCCGGCCGGGGTGGTCGGTGTGATCGCCCCGTTCAACGTGCCCCTGATCCTGGGCATCCGCTCGGTCGCCCCGGCCCTGGCCGTCGGCAACGCCGTGATCCTCAAGCCCGACCCGCGCACCGCGGTCTGCGGGGGCGCCGTCATGGCCGAGGTCTTCCGCAGGGCGGGTGTACCCGAGGGCGTCTTCCAGGTGCTGCCCGGAGGGGCCGCCGCGGGGGAGGCCCTGGTGGCCGACCCGCACGTGCGGGTCATCTCCTTCACCGGGTCCACCGCCGCCGGGCGCAGGGTCGGAGAGGCGGCCGGGCGCCACCTCAAGCGGGTCCACCTGGAACTGGGCGGGAACTCGCCGCTGGTGGTCCTGGACGACGTGGACGTGGACGCGGCCGCCTCCGTCGGCGCCTGGGGCTCGTTCCTGCACCAGGGGCAGATCTGCATGACCACCGGCCGCCACCTGGTGCACGAGTCCGTCGCCGACGCCTACGTGGACCGGCTCTCGGCCAGGGCGGACGCCCTGACCGTGGGAGACGCCGAGTCGGACGGCTCGGCGCTCGGACCGGTGATCGACGCCGGCCAGCGCGACAAGATCCACGCGCTGGTCACGGGCAGCGTGGACCACGGGGCCGAGCTGTGCGCGGGCGGGACCTACGAGGGGCTGTTCTACCGGCCGACCGTCCTGGACCGGGTCGACGCCGCGACCCCCGCCTACGCGGAGGAGGTGTTCGGGCCGGTCGCCCCGGTCGTGCGCTTCTCCTCGGTGGACGAGCTGGTGGAGCTGGCCAACTCCTCGGAGTACGGCCTGTCCCTGGGTGTGCTCACCAGCAACCCGATGCGCGGCATGGAGATCGCGGACCGGGTGCCCAGCGGGATCGTGCACATCAACGACCAGACCGTGGACGACGAGGCCGTCGCCCCCTTCGGCGGTGTGGGCGACTCCGGGACGGGGTCCCGTTTCGGCGGCACCCGCGCCAACCTGGAGGCGTTCACCGCGACCCAGTGGGTGACGATGCAGGCCGACCCGGCCCGTTACCCGTTCTGACCCCGCGCCCGGTGGCCTCGGGCACGGGTGCGGTGGCCGCTCCCAGGGCCCTCAGCAGGTAGGGGAGCAGCCGCTCCGCCATGTCCACGCCCGGTCGTGACCCCGGGGTGTGGGGGATGAGGAAGGTGTGGCTCACCATGGGCCCGATGACCATCTCCCCCACCACGAGGGCGTCCTCCACCGGGGGGATCTCCCCGCGCCCGGCCGCCCGGTCCAGGACGGCGCCGACCCGCTCCTGCAGGGGCATGACGAACTGGTCCATGAGCACGTCGGCCAGGGCCCGGTTGTGGGCGGCCTCGCCCAGGACGGCGCGCAGGAGGCGGCCGGAGGGCCCGTCCAGGGCGGCGGCCTTGTCGTGCAGGAGGGCGCTCAGGTCCGAGTGCAGGGCGCCGGTGTCGCGGTCGGGGCCCAGTTCCTCGGCCCAGGCGCGGGCGGCGCCGACGACGAGGTCCTCCTTGGAGCGCCAGCGGCGGTAGAGGGTGGCGGTGGAGACCCCGGCCCGTTTGGCGACGGCCGCGGTGGTCAGGCCGCTGTAGCCGTTGGCCTGGAGTTCGGCGAGGGTGGCGTCCATCAGCGCGCGGTCCCGGGCGGCGTCCCGCGGGCGCCCCCGGCGGGGGGTGCGGGAGACGCCGGGCAGATGGTCGGTGGTCATACCGGAATCCTATGCGAGCGCCCTGTTGGAAACGAAACACTTTCGTTTACCATCGGTTCATGACGACAACCGACACCCCCGCCGAACCGCTGACCCTGACCACCGACATCCCGCCGATCGTGGCAGGGCTGCGCTCGGCGTTCGCGTCGGGACGCACCAAGCCGATCGCGTGGCGGCGCGCCCAGCTGCGCGCGCTGCGGCGCCTCCTCACCGAGGAGCGGCCGGCCCTGGAGAAGGCCCTGTACACCGACCTGGGCAAGAGCCCGGTGGAGGCCCACACCACCGAGATCGGCTTCGTGGTCAACGAGATCGACCACACGCTCAAGCACCTGGCGTCGTGGCTGCGCCCGCAGCGGGTGCCGGTGCCGGTGGCCCTGGCCCCGGCCAGGGCGCGCAAGGTCCGCGAGCCGCTCGGCACCGTGCTGATCGTGGCGCCCTGGAACTACCCGGTCAACCTGTCGCTGGCACCCCTGGTGGGCGCGATCGCGGCGGGCAACGCGGCCCTGGTCAAGCCCAGCGAGCTCGCCCCGGCCACCTCGGCAGCCCTGGGGGAGCTGGTGCCCCGGTACCTGGACGGCGAGGCGATCGCGGTGGTGGAGGGCGGCATCCCCGAGAGCACCGCCCTGCTGGAGGAGCGCTTCGAGCACATCTTCTACACGGGCAACGGCGCGGTGGCCCGCATCGTCCTGGCCGCGGCCGTCAAGCACCTGACCCCCGTCACCCTGGAACTGGGCGGGAAGAGCCCGGCCGTGGTCGAGCCCGGCGCGGACCTGGCGGTCACCGCACGGCGCCTGGCCTGGGGCAAGTTCACCAACGCGGGCCAGACCTGTGTGGCCCCCGACTACGTGCTCGCGATCGGGGACACCGCCGAACCCCTCCAGCGGGAGCTGGCGGCCGCCATCACGGAGATGTTCGGCGAGGACCCCTCCCGCAGCGCCGACTACGGGCGCATCGTCAACGAGCGCCACTTCGACCGGCTGTCCGCCCTGCTGGAGAGCGGGACGGTGACGGCCGGGGGCGAGCGCGACCGCAAGCGGCTCTACATCTCCCCCACGGTGCTGGGCGACGTCGACCCCGACTCGCCCGTGATGGGAGAGGAGATCTTCGGGCCGATCCTGCCCGTCGTCCGGGTGCCGGACCTGGACGCCGCGATCGCCTTCGTCAACGAGCGGGACAAGCCGCTGGCGCTGTACGGGTTCACGGCCTCGGACCTGACCAAGCGGCGCCTGACGACCGAGACCTCCTCGGGCGGCCTGGCGTTCGGCCTGCCCATCGCCCACCTGGCCGTCCCCGGCCTGCCCTTCGGAGGCGTGGGGGACAGCGGCATGGGCGCCTACCACTCGACGGCCTCGATCGACACGTTCTCGCACACCAAGTCGGTGCTCGACAAGTCGCTCTTCATGGACACGATGAAGGTCGCCTACGCGCCCATCACGGGCGTCAAGGAGAAGCTGCTCCGCAAGCTCCTGTGACCGGGGCCGGGCCGGCGGGGCCGCGCGGAACTCCCCGGCGGCGGGAGCGCGGC
>NZ_JBSHDN010000255.1:0-7958 GCF_053616335.1 Nocardiopsis sp. NPDC055824 | reverse complement strand
GGCGACATCCTCGACAGCATCGACGAGCTGCGCTACTACCGCGAGGCCCTGTTCGTGCCGCAGCCCGGCACCGACTCCAAGACCGCGAAGGCGGTCGCCGAGCGCATCAAGGAGACCTCGGTCGCCAAGTCGATCGGGGCGTCCGGAACGGGCACCGAGACCGGGAGCGCGCGAACGGCGCCCCGCCCGAGGCCGGCCCCGGCGGGCACGGAACCGTGCCGACCCCGGTCATCCCCGTGCCGCCAGGAGCGCCGGACGCCACCTGGTCAGGCACTCAGCCCGGATCCTCCGGAAGCACCCCCAGCAGGTGGCGTACCGCGGCCGACGGGGGGCCCGGGGGCACGGCGAGCCGGACCCGGGATCGGACCTCGGCCAGGGGCCGGTAGACGATGCCCGGCAGGGGCGGCGGTTCCCCCACACGGTAGAACAGCGTCCACGACGGCGGCGCGTGCGCCATGTCGGGGAGGGTCTCCTGGAGCCGTGTGAACGGCGGGCCCTCGGGCGGGTCGATCCCCGCAGCGTGGAACGCGCGCTCCACGAGGCGGCGGAACGGCGGATTGCGCCGCCGGTCGGCCAACCGCACCGGCAGGTCGCCCAGGTGCTTCAGCGAGAGCGCGTCCGCGTCGGCCAGCGGGTGTCGGGACGGCAGCGCGACGACCAGCGGGTCGGACCACGCCGGAAGCAGGACGAGCCCCGGCTCGCGTTCGAGGTCGCGCACGAGCGCCGCGTCCAGGCCGCCCGAACGCACCCCCTGGAGCCGCTCCGCGAGACCGGCCTTCGCGATCGCGACCCTCAGCTCCGGCGCGCGGGCGGCCAGCGCCGCGAGCACCGGGTAGAGGCGCTCGTCCGGCGCCGGTCCGGTGCCCAGGCGCAGCGACCCGGCCGCCGCCGCGGTCGCCGCGAGGTCGGAGGCGACCCGACGGGTCCGTTCGGCCGTGGCGAGGACCGCGCGGGCCTCGTCCAGCAGCCGCGCGCCCGCCGGTGTCAGGCGGACATGGCGGGTCGAGCGGTCGAACAGCCTGAGGCCGAGTTCGCGTTCGAGCCTGCGCACCTGCTGGCTCACCGCGGGCTGGCCGACGTGGAGCGCCTCGGCGGCGCGGGCGAACCCGCCCTCGTCGGCCACCGCGGCGAAGTAGGCCAGCTGCCGTAGTTCCATCCGCCCACCCCGCCCCGTATTCATCACGATCGGTGATAACTGTAGGTGCGGAACACGCCTGGTTCGTCGGCCCCGGAACCGGTGGGATCTGACCATGACGAACACGACCCTCACCGCCGCAGCAGCCGACCTCGGACGCCGCGTGCGCGGACCGGTGAGCCTGCCCGGGCAGGGGGACCACGAACTGGAACGGGCCGGGTTCAACCTGGCCGCCGAACTGCGCCCCGCACTGGCCGTCGGGGCGACCGGCCCCGCCGACGTACGGGCGGCGGTTGCCTTCGCCGCCGACCACTCCCTCACGGTCGGTGTGCGCGCCACCGGGCACGGCGGGGGCCGCCCGGCGGACGGCGGGCTGCTCCTCTCCACCCGCAGGATGGACCGCGTGCACGTCGACCCGCGCACGCGGACCGCGAGCGTCGGCGCCGGGGTGCGCTGGCAGCAGGTGATCGACCGGGCCGCGCGTTTCGGGCTCGCACCCCTGAACGGCTCCTCGCCGCTCGTGGGGGCCGTCGGTTACACGCTCGGCGGCGGGCTGCCGGTTCTGGGCCGCACCTTCGGGTGGGCCGCCGACCGCGTCCGCGGCGTCGGGCTGGTCACCGCCGACGGCCGCTCCCTCCACGTCGGGCCCGACGAGAACGCCGACCTGTTCTGGGCGCTGCGCGGCGCCAGGAGCGGTTTCGGGGTGGTGACCTCGATGGACGTCGGACTGGTCCCGCTCGCCTCGCTCTACGGCGGGGGCCTGTACTTCCCGGGCGACCGGGCCGCCCGGGTACTGCACGCCTGGAGGGAATGGGTGGCGGGAGTCCCCCAGGAGACGAACTCCTCGGTGGCGCTGCTGCGGCTCCCCGACGTGGAGGGGGTGCCGGACCCGCTGCGCGGCAGGCTCACCGTCCACGTGCGTGTCGCCCACACGGGGACACCGGAGTCCGGCGAGGCCCTGCTACGACCGCTGCGGAAGGCGGCTCCGCCTCTCCGGGACACGGTAGGGCCGATCCCCGCCACCGCGATCGCCTCCGTCCACGAGGACCCCGTACGGCCCCTGCCCTACGACGAGGGCTCGCTCATGTTGCGCTCGTTCGACGAAAGCGCGGTGGACGCCCTGTTGGGGGCCGTCGGGCCGGACTCCGGGGAGGAGGGGGTGGCCATGGCGGAGGTGCGCCACCTCGGCGGCGCGCTGGACCGGGAGCCGGAGCACCCCCGCGCCCTCGACCACCGGGGCGCGGCCTTCAGCCTGCTCGCGCTCACCCCGTCGACGGGCGCGGCAGCGGGGCGGCCGGCGGGAGAGCGCCTGCTGGAGCGCATGGCGCCGTGGGGGACCGGACTCAGGTTCCTCAACTTTCTCGGCGGCCCCGCAGGTGCGGCGCTCGCACACGAGGCGTTCACCCCGGGGACCAGGTCGGCGCTCGCCGAGGTCAAGGCCCGGCACGACCCCGCCGGGCTGTTCCCGGCCGACCACTTCCTGCCCGCCTCCCCGGGAAGTCGCGTGTGAGCGCCGCGACAGGCCCGGGAGCCGTGCTCTACCGGGCCTTGCACGGGAAGCCGGGCGTGAGCGCCGCGAAGCCTGCGCGCACGGCCGCCGCCCCCGTCGGCCCTGCCCGGACGCGGCTTTCGCAGGAGCTGTGCGTGACCGCCCCCTTGCCCGCCTTCCCCACCCTTCCCAAACCCAGGAGCCGCACATGACCACCGACCTGCCCACCCGCGCCGCACCCGGGGCGCGCTCGTCCGGGCTCCGGCTCGGCGCCCTGTTCGGGCCGGCCGTCTTCGGCGTCACCGCCGCGGGCGTCGCGCT
Source organism: Nocardiopsis sp. NPDC055824 (assembly GCF_053616335.1). Classification (NCBI taxonomy): domain Bacteria; kingdom Bacillati; phylum Actinomycetota; class Actinomycetes; order Streptosporangiales; family Nocardiopsidaceae; genus Nocardiopsis; species Nocardiopsis sp. NPDC055824. The sequence goes on along the minus strand of NZ_JBSHDN010000255.1, from coordinate 5,013 downwards.
GCCCGCCGTGGGCGCCGACCTGGGGACGGCCCCCTCCTCCACGGCGTGGGTGCTCACCGCGCACGCCCTCGCGCTCGGACTGGGCACCGCCCTGTTCGGCCGCCTGTCCGACATCGCCGGGACACGCGCCGTCCTGGCCGCCGGTAGCGTGCTCCTCGCCACGGGGACCGCCCTGTGCCTGGCAGCCCCGGGCCTCGGCGTGCTCGTCGCGGGCAGGTTCGTCCTGGCCGCCGGATCGGGGGCCGTGTCCGCTGCGGCGCTCGGGCTCGTCGCGGGCGTGCGGGCGGAGCACCGCGCGACGGTCCTCGCGGCGTTCGGCGGGGTGATGGCGGTGTTCTCGGCCTGCGCCACCCTCGCCGCGGGCGTGCTCACCGACCTCCTGTCCTGGCGGATCACCCTCGTACTGCCCGCGCTGTCGTTGCTCGCCGCCCCGCTGTGCCTGCGCCTGGCCGACCGGCCGGGCTCCGGACGGTCCGCCGATCCGCTCGGGGCCGGATTCCTCGCGGTGGCGGCCTCGGCCCTCCTCGTGCTCCTCCAGGCGTCGGTGCTCGCGCTGTCGTCCTCGACCGTCGCCGCGACCGCGGGCCTGGGCGCGGCCGCGAGTGTCGCCGTCGTCCTGCGGGTGCGGCGCGTGCCGGACGGGTTCGTGCCCCGGCGGCTGGTCACGGACCGGAACTTCCTGGTGGCGGCGGCCGCGGGCGGAGGCGTCTACGCCGGCCTGTTCGCGGCGATGTACGCGGTGCCCCAGGTCCTCGTGGAGGGCCACGGGTGGGACGTCCTCGCCGTGGGCGCCTGGCTGCTGCCGGGGGGTGTGGCCGGCGCGGTACTGTCGCGGCTTGCCGGACGGGCCGCCACGGGGCACCGGGGCAGGCCCCTGGCCGCGGGCGCGGCGGTCGCCTTCGGCGCGGTGCTGGTACTGGCCGGGTGGACGGGTGGCGGGGCAGCGCTCTCGGTGGCAGGAGCGTCCCTGGGGTTCGCCGCGTTCTCGGTCGTGCAGGTCGTGGTCACCGGCCTCATGGCGCAGAGGCTTCCGGAGGCGGAACGGGGGACCGGCCTGGGCCTGCTCAACCTGGCGTTCTTCGTCGTGGGCGGGGCGGGGACCGCGCTGGTCGGGGCGCTCGCCGCGCGGATCGGCCCGTCGGCCGCACTCGCCGTCGTGGCGGTACTGCCACTGGCGGGCGGAGGGCTCGCCCTCCTCCTGCCCCGGGCGCGCCCCTGAAGGAGCGGCGGGTCGTATGCCGGGGTGCGGGGGCCGGGGACCGCGCGAACGGCGCCCCGCCCGAGGCCGGCCCCGGCGGGTACGGGACCGTGCCGACCCCGGTCATCCCCGTGCCGCCCGCACCCCGTTCCCGCGGGCCGTGGTGTCCTTGGGGGCCGGAACGCCCGGCCGACGACGACGAAGGACCAGCGGATGAGCTTTCCACCCACGCTCGACCACCTCGTGTACACCGTGCCCGACCTGGCCGGGGGAGCGGCCGCGTTCGAGGCGCGCACCGGCGTGGCCCCCGCGCGCGGCGGCTCCCACCCGGTCGGGACGGCGAACGCGCTCGTCGCGCTGACCGTGGACGGGGCCCGCGCGCCGTACTACCTGGAGGTCATCGGGCCCGACCCCGAGCGCGACGACCCCGGCCCGGTCCGCGTGTTCGGCATCGCCGACCTGGAGGGGCCCCGCCTCGCCACCTTCGCGGTCCGCGTGGACGGCGGCCTGGAGGCGGCGGTGGAGCGGGCCCGCGCGGTCGGGCACGACCCCGGAGGGATCGAGCCGTGGTCGCGCGCCACCCCCGGGGGAACGGTCCTGCGCTGGCTGCTCGCCAGACGTGAACTGCCGGCCTATCCCGCACCGGTGCCGTTCCTCATCGACTGGGGGCGGACCCCGCAGCCCGGTCTGGGCGACCTGCCCGCCCTCGAACTGGTCTCCCTGCGCGCGGAGCACCCCGACCCCGGCTCGCTGGAGCCGGCACTGCGGGCCCTGGGCGCGGACCTGGAGGTCGCGACCGGTCCCGCGCCGCTCTTGGAGGCGGTCCTGCGCGGTCCGCGGGGGGAGTTCGTGCTGCGCTGACCGGCCGGGCCGCGGCGTGCGCCGCGGCCCGTAAGGGCCCCTCCACGAGGGGGCGCCCCGTCCCGCCCCGGGCGCCGCTTCCCCAGGTCGGGGGCCCGCCCGTCCCCGTTCTCCGGCGCCTTTCCGCGGCCCTCCCGCCGGTTTCACGCGCCCCGACCCGGGTAGCCGAACCCCTACACCCCATCGTCGAGCAGAAGGGGAGTGAACGCGGTGAACGAGGACACACCCCCGATCGAGGGCTACGAGGGACTGCCGATCGCCACGCTCCAGCACAGGGTCCGATCGCTGGACACGGAGCAGATGCGACGGCTCATCGCCTACGAGGAGGCCCACGCCGACCGGACCGGCGTACTGGAGATCCTCAAGAACCGGTTCCACGGCCTGGAGGAGGGCGCCGAGCCGTCCGGGGGGTCGCAGCAGTTCCAGCCGGAGCGGCCGGGGCCGGCTGCCGGGGGGTCTCCCGTGAACACGGACACGGTCGCGCCCCAGGCGAGCCCGCCGCCGCACGGCGTGCCCGCCCAGCCCGCCAAGCCCAAGGGCGACTACCAGCCCGGCAACCAGTAGGCGGTCGCGAGAGGCCCGGGTCCGGGGGACGCGGGGGCGCCCCCGGGCCGGCACCCGCGCCCGCAAGGCGGGAGCCCGGTTTTTCCCATGGGTTCCCACCTGCGGTTTTCGTCCGACGGGCGGCGGGTAGCCGTATACCCACATCCCCCGACCGGCGTACAGCGAACACGGGGAGTGACATGACGGTGGTGCCACGTACACCCACGGAGACCGGCGACCCCGGGGGGAGGGCCCGGTGATCCGCTGGAAGCCCGTCCTGGCCCTGGCCGGAACCCGGTGGGCGGTGTCCCGGCTCAGGAGCGGGCACGAGCCCCGGCCGCTCCGCCGCCGGGGGGTTGTGCCGTGGGCGGTGGCCGGGGCCGCGGTCGGCCTGACCGCCGCCGCCGTGAGCCGGAACCGCACCACGCTCCTGACCGGACGCGTCGTGCTGGTCACCGGCGGGTCCCGCGGACTCGGCCTCCAGATGGCCAGGGAGTTCGGCTCCCGCGGCGCGTCCGTCGTCGTGTGCGCGCGCGACCGCGACGAGCTCGACCGCGCCGTCGCCGACCTGGTGCGCAGGGGGGTCACGGCGCACGGCGTCCGGTGCGACGTCCGCGACGCCGGGCAGGCCGAGAGGATGGTCGAGGAGGCGGCGGCGCGCTTCGGCCGCCTCGACATCGTCGTCAACAACGCGGGCATCATCCAGGTCGGGCCGCAGTCGGTGCTGACCGAGGACCACTTCCGCGACGCCATGGAGACGATGTTCTGGGCGCCCCTGCACATCTCCCGTGCCGCGCTCGGCCCGCTGGAGAGGACCGGGGGACGCCTCGTCACCATCACCTCGATCGGCGGCCACCTCAGCGTCCCGCACCTGCTGCCCTACTCGTGCGCCAAGTTCGCCGAGGTCGCCCTCTCCGAGGGGCTGGGCGCCGAGGTGGCGGGCCGGGGCGTGAAGGTCACCACGGTGGTGCCCGGGCTCATGCGCACCGGGTCCCACAAGGCCGCGGTGTTCACCGGCGACCCCGAGCGCGAGTACTCGTGGTTCTCCCTGGGCGCGGGCCTTCCGCTGGTCTCGGTGAGCGGCGAGCGCGCGGCCGCCCGGATCGCCGAGGCGACCGCCCGGGGCCGCAGCCACCTCGTGCTCACCCCGCTGGCCCGCGCGGTCATCGTCGCCCGCGGGCTCTCCCCGGCCCTCGTCCAGCGGGCCACGGGGATCATGGCGCGGCTCCTGCCCGCCCCACCCGAGCATGTCGAGGAGCGGCCCGGCAGGGAGGCCGACCACGGCCTCGTCAACCAGGCGCTCAAGGCGCCCACCGCGCTCAACGAGCGCGCGACCAGGAGACTCAACCAGAAACGGGAGTAGGCGGCCGGGTGCGGGCCCGCGCCGCAGACGGCGCTCGGGCCCGGCCCGCCGCGACGGCGATCGGGGGATGGCGACGTGACGCGTTTCGGATACTTTCTCGCCAGCGAGGAACACGGTCCCGCGAGCCTGGTCCGCCAGGCGCAGGGGGCCGAGGAGGCCGGGTTCGACGCACTGTGGATCTCCGACCACTTCCACCCGTGGCTGGACTCCCAGGGGGAGAGCCCGTTCGTGTGGTCGGTCGTCGGCGCGATCGGCCAGGCCACGTCGCTGCCGGTCACCACGGCGGTGACCTGCCCGACCACGCGCATGCACCCGGCGGTGGTGGCGCACGCCGCCGCCACCTCGGCGGCCCTGGTCAGGGGCGGGTTCACGCTGGGGGTCGGCACGGGGGAGGCGCTCAACGAGCACATCCTCGGACTGCCCTGGCCGCCCGCCGCCCAGCGCATCGCCATGCTGGAGGAGGCCGTCGAGGTGATGCGCAAGCTCTGGACGGGCAAGCTCGTCACCCACCGGGGCGAGTACTACGACGTGGACACCGCGCGCCTGTACACGCTGCCCGAGGAGCCGCCGAAGGTCTACATGTCCGCGTTCGGCCCCAAGGCGACCGCGCTGGCCGCGCGGGAGGCGGACGGCCTGATCCAGGTCGCCCCCAGCCCGGAGACCGTCGAGAGGTTCCGCTCCGAGGGGGGTGCGGGCAAACCCGTCCAGGGCGGGCTCAAGGTCTGCTGGGACCGCGACGAGGCCCGGGCCCGGCGCGTGGTCCACGAGCGGTGGCCCAACGAGGCCCTGCAGGGGGAGGCGGCCCAGATCCTCCCCCTGCCCCGCCACTTCCGGCAGCTCACCGAGGGGCTGGTCACGGAGCAGATGGCGGCGGAGCAGGTGACCTGCGGGCCCGACCCCGAGGCGCACCTCGCCGCGATCAGGCCGTACCTGGAGTCCGGGGTGGACGAGGTGTACGTCTGCCAGGTCGGCGACGACCAGGAGGGCTTCTTCGAGTTCTACCGGAAGGAGATCCTGCCCCGGCTCAGGGCCGGGGGCTGAGCCGGCC
>NZ_JBSHDN010000254.1:0-7977 GCF_053616335.1 Nocardiopsis sp. NPDC055824 | reverse complement strand
CGGCAGTAGAGTGCGGGCGCCGCGGGGACTCCGCGGCGCCCGCGCGCCCGAGGCGAGAGAGGCTTCTCCGAGACCATGAGCGACAACGGACCGGTGCAGGTCAGGTGCCCCGTGCTGAACGTGCGCAGGGTGGACGCCTACTACGCCATCACCGTCGTCGCCCCGGGGATCGCCGAGCGGTTCCGTTCGGGCCAGTTCGTCTCGGTGGCGGTCGGCGGCGACCACTCCAGCACCCTGCTGCGCCGTCCCTTCGCCATCCACGACGTCAAGCCCGACTACGGCGGCACCGTCGAGTTCCTGTTCTCCGTGCGCGGCACCGGCACCGCCTGGCTGTCCGAGCGGAGGTCGCGCGACCTGCTGGACGTGGTCGGCCCCCTGGGCCGGCCGTTCCCGCTGCCGCGCGAACCCGTCAACTGCGTGCTCGTGGGCGGCGGTTCCGGCAGCGCGCCGCTGTTCCCGCTCGCCCAGTCGCTGCGCAGGCGCGGGTGCCGGGTCGACTTCGTGCTCGGCGGGGCCTCCGCCGACCGGGTGTTCAGCGCGATCACCGCCCGCCGCATCGCCGAGACCGCCGCCTTCACCACCGACGACGGCTCGTTCGGCACCAGGGGCCGGGTCACCGACGTCCTGGGCCGCGTGATCGAGGAGTGCCGGTCCGACGCGGTGTACGCCTGCGGCCCGATGCCCATGCTCCGCGCCGTCACCGCGGTGGCGGGCAGCCACGGGGTCCCCGTCCAGGTGGCGGTGGAGGAGACCATGGCCTGCGGCACGGGGATCTGCATGACCTGCGTGATCCCCGTGGTGGGGGAGGACGGCATCACCCGCATGGTGCGCTCCTGCGTGGACGGACCGGTGTTCCGCGGCGAACAGGTGCGCTTCGACGACGTGGGGACCATCCCCTTCGACGCCCTGGGCGCCCCGGGGTGGAAGGGCTCCAGCGCCGCCCGCGCCGCCGAATCGGCGCGCGACATCGCCTGACCCGGGCGGCGACACACACACGACCGAGTGAAGGCACGTGAACGCAGACCTCAGGACCCGGGTGGGCGGCATGGACCTGCCCAACCCCGTGGTGACCGCCGCCGGATGCGCCGGCTCCGGCCGTGAACTGTCCCAGTTCTTCGACATCGCGTCGATCGGCGCCGTGACGACCAAGTCGGTGATGCTGGAGCCCCACGCGGGGCGTCCGGCGCCGCGCATGGCCGAGACGCCCAGCGGCATGCTGAGCACGACGGGCATGCAGGGCCCCGGGGTGGACGTGTTCCTCCAGCGGGACCTGCCCTGGCTGCTGGCCCGCGGCGGCCGGGCCATCGTCTCCATCGCCGGGGCGGGGGTGGGCGAGTTCGGCGAGCTGGCCAGGCGGATCTCGGCGGCCGACGGCGTCAGCGCCATCGAGGTGAACCTGTCCTGCCCCGACCCGGCCGCCCCGTCGGGGCGCCACTTCGCCGACGACGCCTCCCACGCGGCGGCGGTGGTGCAGACGGTGCGCTCCCACGCCCGCTCGGACCTGCCGGTGCTGGCCAAGCTGGCCGCCGACGTCCCCGACGTGGTGGAGCTGGCCTCGGCGTGCGTGGAGGCGCGCGCGGACGGCCTGTCCATGATCAACACAGTGCGCGGCATGGCGGTGGACACCCGCACCTTGCGGCCCGCGGTGGCCGGGGGGATGGGCGGGCTGTCCGGCCCGGCGATCCGGCCGCTCGCCGTGGGGTGTGTCTACCGCGTGCACGAGGCGCTTCCCGGGGTGCCCATCATCGGGATGGGCGGCGTCCGCACGGGCGCCGACGTCCTGGAGTTCATGGCGGCCGGGGCGAGCGCCGTGGCGGTCGGCACGACCAACTTCTCCGACCCGTCCGCGTGCAGCCGCGTGCTCCGGGAGTTCACCGAGGCGCTGGAGGCGCGGGGCTTCGCCAGGGCCTCGGACGTGGTGGGAGCGGCCCACCGGCAGGGGGCCGGGGCGTGACAGGTCGGGCACACGGCGCACAAGGGCCCTGACCGGCCTGAACGGCGTTGAGATGGCTCTGTGCGACCAAACAGGCGCATCCTGGCGCAAGGGGGCGGACTCGGGGGAGCGTCGGGCTACGTCCGTCTGGGCGGCCGTTACGGGGAAGTGATACGGAATGGGCGCATGAAGCGACTCATCCGGGGAATCGCACACCTTGATGGTGTGCACAGGACAGTGGACGTGCATCGGCCGATGCTTCGGTAAGCACATCGGTAAGCACGTGCAGATGTTGCACGCACCGGCACGGAGCCGGTGGCACACGATTGGAGAGACCGACATGACCGCGCCTTCCGCGCCCATCGCCGTCGCGATCGACGCCGGGGACATCGAGACGGCGGCCACCTGGGCCTCGGCCGTCGCACCCCACGTGAGTACGGTCAAGGTGGGACTGGAGCTGTACCTGCGCTACGGGCCGGAGGTGGTCAGCGCGGTGCGCGGGGCCAGCCGGCTCGGGGTCTTCCTCGACCTCAAGCTCCACGACATCCCGGCCACGGTCGAGGGCGCCGCGCGCAGTGTCGCGTGGCTGCGCCCCTCCTTCCTCACGGTGCACGCCTCCGGAGGGGCGGACATGGTCCGCGCGGCCGCGGAGGCGGCCCCGGACACCAGGATCGCCGCCGTGACCGTGCTCACCTCCATGGACGAGGCGGACCTGGAGCAGGTGGGGCTGCTCGGCCCGGCCCGGGACGCGGTGCGGCGCCTGTCCGCGCTGGCGGTGGGCGCCGGGGCGCGCGCCCTGGTGTGCTCCCCCCGGGAGGTGGCGCTGGTGCGCTCGGAGGTGGGGCCGGACGTCACCCTCATCACACCGGGAGTGCGCCCGGCGGGGGCTGACAGGGGGGACCAGTCGCGCGTCGCCACCCCGGAGGAGGCCATCGGGGCGGGGGCCGACCTGTTGGTCATCGGCCGCCCCATCACGCGGGCGCCGGACCCCGGCGCGGCGGCGGCCTCCCTCGCGGCCGCCGTGCGGCGGGCCGGGGCCAGGGTCTAGGGGAGGCGGACGGACGGGAGAACGGCGCCGGGAGCACCCTTCGACGGTGTCCCGGGGGAAGGGGCGAGGGGATCGAAGGATCCCGGGGACGAACCAACGAAGCGAGCTCATCACGCGCGGTTATGGATCACTGACGGTCACCAATTAGGTGTGTCCGAAACTCGGAACGGGCTGCCCGGAGTGACCCGGGTCACCCCTCTGTGACCTGCGCTGGTGACGCGCTTTATGCTCGGCCCAATCGGGACCAAGGTCCTGTATTTCGTCTCCGACCGCAATTGAATGGTAACTCTACGTAGTTAGTTCGATGAAATAGCCGCTGAAAGGGCACTTTACGTTGCCTAACAGGGGTCAGACCTACTAACTTGCGCAGGCGTCCGCCCTCTACAAACGAGTAGAAATCCGAGGTGACCCGGCGTGGCCCTTCCTCCCCTCACACCTGAACAGCGCACCGCGGCTCTGGAGAAGGCCGCTAAGGCCAGAAAAGAGCGCGCGGAGGTCAAGAACAAGCTGAAGAACGGCGGCATCTCGTTGTCCGAGGTGCTCGCCAACGGCCTCAAGGACGACGTCATCGGCAAGATGAAGGTTTCGGCTCTGCTGGAATCCCTCCCCGGTGTCGGCAAGGTCCGTGCGAAGCAGATCATGGAGCGTCTCAACATCGCCGAGTCGCGCCGTGTCCGCGGTCTGGGGACCAACCAGCGCGCGGCCCTGGAAGCCGAGTTCGGTGACCTCACCAAGTAACACCCGGTAGGAGCAGTACGCAGTACGCCGGCCCGTCCGCGTCCCCCACAGTCGCGGCGGAGAGCGCGCCGCGACAGCGGCGGGCTCACGGTGAAGCCACAGCGCGAGCCGCGGTCGGCGGACGGATGGCCCCAGGTCACAACCGTCCGCCGCACCGCGGCTCGGTGGTATAAATGGAGCTTCCCGCGACCGTTCGCGGACACCCCCGCACAGCAGCCGCCCGCACGGCGACGCGCCCGGTCCCGCCAGGTCCCCGGAGCGCGGCCGATGGCCTCCGGCCCCGCGGCGGACAGGCCCCGAAGGGAAGCCCCGAACACACATGCCTGAACTCGCATCCGAGTCCCGTCCGGCCGAGAAGCGGTTGATCGTCCTGTCCGGCCCCTCGGGTGTGGGGAAGAGCACCGTGGTCGCCAACCTGCGGCGCGAGCACCCCGACGTGTGGCTCTCGGTCTCGGCCACCACCCGCGCGCCCCGGCCCGGCGAACAGGACGGCGTCCAGTACCACTTCGTCACCGACGAGGAGTTCGACCGCCTCGTCGCCGAGGACGAGCTCCTGGAGTGGGCCAGGTTCGCGGGCAACCGCTACGGCACCCCGCGCGGCCCCGTCCAGGCCCGCCTGACCGCCGGCGCCCCCGTGCTGCTGGAGATCGAGCTCCAGGGCGCCCGCCAGATCCGCGAGACCATGCCCGAGGCCTACCACGTCTTCCTCGCGCCGCCCTCCTGGGAGGAGCTGGTCCGCCGCCTCACCGGGCGCGGCACCGAGTCCGACGAGGTCATCCGTCGCCGGCTGGAGGTCGCCAAGGTCGAGCTCGCCGCCGAGAAGGAGTTCGACACCACGCTCGTCAACACGTCCGTGCAGGAAGTGTGCGCCGAGCTGCTAGCGTTGATCGACGCGCCCAAGGTGTGATAGCGGCGGGGCCCACGGCCACCGCCGCCCGCGTCCGCCCGCGCCGGGTTCGCCCCCGGAGGCGCCGCGTATCCTCGAACACGTCCCGAACGATCACGTCACGGCTTCCGACGAGCCGGAGACCTTCCCTGGGGGTAAACGAAGTGGCTGGTACCGAGCCCGTCGCCGAAGGCATCACCAATCCGCCCATCGACGACCTGCTGCAGCTCGTCGACAGCAAGTACAGCCTGGTCACCATGGCCTCCAAGCGGGCCCGCCAGATCAACGCCTACTACGCCCAGCTCGGCGAGGGCCTCCTGGAGTACGTCGGCCCGCTGGTCGAGACCCAGGTGCAGGAGAAGTCCCTGTCCATCGCCCTGCGCGAGGTCAAGTCCGGCCTGCTCACCGCCGAGCCCTACGAGGGCACCTGATCCGCCCCTCCGCCGCGGCCGTCCCGTGCCACGGGCCGGCAGGCGCGGCGGAGCCCGGCGCTGCCGCGGCGTGCCGCCGGAGCCCGCACACCGCCCTCCACCGCCCCGTCGGGCGCGCGGGGGGCGCGGCCGTCCGCGGGGTCGGCGCGTGCCCGCCCGGCCGGGCCTGGTAGAACTCCTTCCTGTGAGTGAGACACAGAGCGTTCCCCGGGTGGTCCTCGGCGTCGGCGGCGGCATCGCCGCCTACAAGGCGTGCGAGCTGCTCCGCCGTCTGACCGAGTCCGGCCACCGCGTCCGGGTCGTGCCCACCGCCGAGGCCCTCCGCTTCGTCGGCGAGCCCACCTGGGCGGCCCTGTCCGGACAGCCCGTCACCACCGGGGTGTGGGACGGGGTCGACGAGGTCCCGCACGTGCGCATCGGGCAGGAGGCCGACCTCGTGTTCGTGGCCCCGGCCACCGCCAACCTCATGGCGAGGGCCGCCGCCGGCCTGGCGGACGACCTCCTCACCAACACCCTGCTCACCGCGCGGTGCCCCGTGGTGTTCGCACCCGCGATGCACACGGAGATGTGGGAGCACCCCGCCACCCGGGCGAACGTGGCCACCCTGCGCGCGCGGGGCGCCGTCGTCCTCGACCCGGCCGTGGGACGCCTCACCGGCGCCGACAGCGGACGCGGCCGCCTCCCCGAGCCCTCCGAGCTGTTCGAGGCCGCACGGCTGGTCCTGCGCCGCGGAACCGCCGCCCCCGACCTGGCCGGCCGCCGCGTCGTCGTCTCCGCCGGGGGTACCAGGGAGGCCATCGACCCGGTCCGGTTCCTCGGCAACCACTCCTCCGGCAAGCAGGGGTACGCCCTGGCCCGCACCGCCGCGGCGCGCGGGGCCGACGTCACCCTCGTCGCCGCCAACGTCTCCCTGCCGGACCCGGCCGGGGCCCGTGTCGTGCGGGTGGGCTCGGCCGCCGAGCTCGCCGAGGCGATGGAGGCCGAGAGGCGCGGCGCCGACGCGGTCGTGATGAGCGCGGCCGTCGCCGACTTCCGGCCGGTCAGGAGCGTCGCCTCCAAGATCAAGAAGTCCGGTGCGGCCCCCGGGCCCATCGAGCTGGTCGAGAACCCGGACGTCCTGGCGGGCCTGGTGGCCTCCCGGGCGTCGGAGGCGCCCGGGCAGACCATCGTCGGGTTCGCCGCCGAGACCGACGACGTCGTCGCCAACGGCCGCGCGAAGCTGGAGAGGAAGGGCTGCGACCTCCTCGTGGTCAACCAGGTCGGGGGAGGGCGCGCGTTCGGCACAGAGGACAACCAGGCGGTCGTCCTGGGCGCCGACGGTTCCGTCACGGACATCCCGACCGGGCCCAAGGACGACCTCGCCGACCGTGTGTGGGACCTGGTCGTCGAACGCCTCCCCTGACGGCTTCCGCGGCCCCGGGTCCGCCTGTGTGGGCGTTCGCACAGGCAGACGGGGTGCCCGCGGACGAACAGCCTGGACACCAGGACTGGATTCCTACCGCCGAGTACGCCACACTGCGAACGGGTGTCCTTGCCGACATGCGACGCGGTCGGCAGCCGGACGCCCGTCCCCACCAGTCCGGTTACAGTGGACCGATAACCAACCGCGTCGGTCGGCATTGGCCGCCCCCGGCAGGCCGCCGGAGCGCTGTGCCGCACCGACACATGTCAGCCAGCAGCCGCTGCAAGGAGTCACGCAACGTGTCCCGCCGCCTTTTCACCTCCGAGTCGGTCACCGAAGGCCATCCCGACAAGATGGCCGACCAGATCAGTGACGCGATCCTCGACGCGATGCTCACCCACGACCCGCGCAGCCGGGTCGCCGTCGAGACGCTGATCACCACCGGTCAGGTCCACATCGCGGGTGAGGTCACCACCCAGACCTACGTCGACATCCCCGCCATCGTGCGCGAGAAGATCCTCCGGATCGGATACGACTCCTCCGCCAAGGGGTTCGACGGTGACTCCTGCGGGGTCAACGTCTCCATCGACGCCCAGTCCCCGGACATCGCCCAGGGCGTCGACACCGCCTACGAGGCGCGCGTCGAGAACGAGGACGACGCACTCAACCGGCAGGGCGCCGGCGACCAGGGCCTGATGTTCGGCTACGCCAACCGGGAGACCCCCGAGCTGATGCCGCTGCCGATCAAGCTGGCGCACTCGCTCTCCGAGCGGCTGGCGGCGGTCCGCCGCAACGGCACGGTGCCCTACCTGCGCCCGGACGGCAAGACCCAGGTCACGGTCGAGTACGAGGGCCAGGTCCCCGTGCGCCTCGACACCGTCGTCGTCTCCAGCCAGCACTCCGCGGACATCAACCTGGAGGAGATGCTCGCCCCGGACATCCGCGAGCACGTCATCGAGCCGGTCGTGGCCGCCTTCGGCCTGGAGTCCGACAACTACCGGCTGCTCGTCAACCCGACCGGCCGCTTCGAGATCGGCGGCCCGATGGGCGACGCCGGACTGACCGGGCGCAAGATCATCGTGGACACCTACGGGGGCTACGCCCGCCACGGCGGCGGCGCCTTCTCCGGCAAGGACCCGTCGAAGGTGGACCGCTCGGCGGCCTACGCCACCCGTTGGGTCGCCAAGAACATCGTCGCCGCCGAGCTCGCCGAGCGCGCCGAGGTCCAGGTGGCCTACGCCATCGGCAAGGCCCACCCGGTCGGTGTGTTCATCGAGACCTTCGGCACCGAGACGGTCGCACCGGAGCTGATCGAGAAGGCCGTCAAGGAGGTCTTCGACCTCCGTCCGGCCGCGATCGTGCGCGATCTGGACCTGCTGCGCCCGATCTACTCCGCGACGGCCGCCTACGGCCACTTCGGCCGGGAGCTGCCCGAGTTCACGTGGGAGAGCACCGAGCGGGCCGCCGCGCTGCGGTCGTTCGTGGGCGTCTGAGCCCGACCTCTCCCGCTCCGTCCCCGGACGGAGCCCGCGCCGGGGG
>NZ_JBSHDN010000253.1:0-7993 GCF_053616335.1 Nocardiopsis sp. NPDC055824 | reverse complement strand
GCCCGCGGCCCTGCCCGGTCCCGTGCCCGGGGCGTCAGAACTGGTGTTCACCGCCGTCGACGTACAGGGTGGTGCCGAGCATGAAGCTGCTGTCGGGGGAGGCGAGGAAGGCCACGGCCGCGGCGACCTCCTCCGGGCGCCCCATGCGGCCGAGGGGGACCCCCGCCGCGAGGCCCGCCTTGGCGGCGGCGGCGTTCTCCTCGCCGACGGCGCCGTCGATGCCGGGGGTGTCGATGGCGCCCGGCGAGACGGCGTTGACCCGGATGCCCCGGCCCTTCAGCTCGTTGGCCAGGGTCCGCGCCAGGGACCGCACCGCGGCCTTGGACGCCGCGTACAGGCCGTAGTCCTCCCAGCCGTCGTCGGCGCGGATCGAGGCGTTCAGGACCACCGACGCGCCCTCGCCCAGCAGCGGCAGGGCCTTCTGTACGGTGAGCAGCGTGCCCCGGACGTTGACGCCGAAGGTCCGCTCGAACTGCTCCCCGGTGGCCTTCTCCAGCGGTGCGAACGAGACCGCGGCCGCGTTGGCGAACAGCACGTCCAGGCCTTCGCCGCGCTCCCGGACCGCGTCGTACAGCCGGTCCAGGTCGGCGGGGTCGGAGATGTCGCCCGCGACCGCGGTGGCCGCGGGGCCGATCGACTCCGCGGCCCGCGCCAGCACGTCCTCGCGCCGGCCGCTGATGAACACGTGGGCGCCCTCGGCCGCCAACCGCGCGGCGGTGGCCAGGCCGATCCCGGTGCCGCCGCCGGTGACGACGGCGGTCCTGCCTTCCAGCTGTCCCATGGGCGCTCTCCCGAAAATTTAGGTACCGAGTGGTACAGAACCAGACCCTAGCACTTCTGTACCGATTGGTACCAATGGTGCGGGTCGACGGCTCGGAACCGTGCGAGGACCGGGCGTCCCGATGTCCGCGCAGGTGCCCCGGCCCCGACCGGCGGGGCCGGGGCGGACCTGCGTTTTCGCCCCCGGTCGCCGGGTAGTCGTGTGCGCGAGGCCCACCGAGAGGCGCGACCGGGGCCGGGGGAGGGGAGCCGATGTCCACACCGACACGGGCGCAGCCGCGCCCGCGCCACGGCCGCAACCTGACCGCCGGGATCCTGCTCGGGCTGGGCACCGTCGCCTTCGTCGACGAGGTGGTCTTCCACCAGCTCCTGCACTGGCACCACTTCTACGACCTGTCCACCAGCGACGTCGGCCTGGTATCGGACGGGCTGTTCCACGCCTTCAGCTGGTTCGCCACCGTCGCCTCGCTGCTGATGGTCGCCGCACTGCGCCGCGAACGCGCCTTCCGGGGCGCTGCCTTCACCGCGGGATGGCTGACCGGGGCGGGGTTCTTCCAGCTCTACGACGGATTGGTCCACCACAAGGTCCTGGGGCTGCACCAGATCCGCTACGGGGTGGACCTGGTGCCCTACGACGTGACCTGGAACGCCGTCGCCGCCGTCCTGCTCGTGTCCGGGATCGTGCTGTGGACCGTGACCGCACGACGCGCGGGCCGGTCCGCCGCAACCACCGGGGCCGGGGCCTGAGCATGCACCACCACGGACACCACGGGACCGAAACCGCTCTGCTCGGCCCGGGCGGGTGGGCGGCGGCGATCCTGCTGGTGGCCGCACTGGCGGCCTACCCGGCCGCGGTGTCGGCCCTGTACAGGCGCGGTACCGCCTGGCCGGCGTCCCGCACCGCGTCGTGGGCGGCCGGGTGCCTGTGCGTGGGCGCCGCACTGGTCGGCCCCCTGGCCGAACGCGCCCACCACGACTTCACCGCCCACATGGCCGGACACGTCCTGCTGGGCATGCTGGGCCCGCTCCTGCTGGTCCTGGCGGCCCCGGTCACCCTGGCCCTGCGGACCCTGCCGGTGCGCGCGGCCCGTCCCCTCGCCCGAATACTGTCCTCGCCCCCGGCGGCCGTCCTGACCGACCCGTTCGTGGCGGGTGCACTCAGCGTCGGCGGCCTGTGGGCGCTCTACCGGACCGGCCTGTACGCCCTCACGCACACCGACCCGCTCCTGCACGCCCTGGTCCACGCGCACGTGTTCGCCGCCGGGTACCTGTTCGCCTTCGCCGTCCTGGGCGGCCCCGACCCGGCGCCGCACCGCCCCTCCCCGCCGTGGCGGGCAGCGGCCCTGGTCCTGGCGATCGCCGTGCACAACATCCTCGCCAAGACCCTCTGCGCGGCCCCGCCCGAGGGAGTCCCCGCCGAGCAGGCCCGCGCGGGCGCGGAACTGATGTACTACGCGGGAGCGCCGGTGGAGATCGCGCTGATCTTCCTGGTGTGCCGCCCCTGGATCCTGCCGCGCCGAAGGACCTCGGACGGTCCCGGGATCGGCTCCGCACAGGTCACCTGACGCCGTGCCCGGGGCGCCTAAGCGCCCGGGGCCTCGGGCACGGCGGCCCCGGACACGAGGGGTCGGCCGCCGCCGACGGCTGTGCCCGGCCCGCTCTCCTCCCGGTCCCTCCGCGCCGACAGTGACACCACGTCACATCCCCACCCGTACGAACGTCATGGTGCATCAGTGACGTGGTGCGACTGCCGGACGGCGGCGCCGACGGCTGGAATGGGGACATGCCAACGCAACCAGTCATCGAAGTCGAGCACCTGAACGTGAAGTACGGCGACTTCCACGCCGTGAAGGACCTGTCCTTCCACGTGGGGCGCGGGGAACTCTACGCGCTGCTCGGAACGAACGGGGCCGGGAAGACCTCGACCCTGGAGGCCGTCGAGGGCCACCGCCCCGCCACGTCCGGCACCGTGCGGGTCTTCGGGAGCGACCCGCGCGACCGCCGCGGCGTACGGCCCCGCACGGGCATCATGCTCCAGGAGAGCGGCTTCTCCCCGGACCTCACGGTCCGGGAGTCGGTCCGCCTGATCGGCCGGCTCAGCAGGCGCACGGACAGCGTCGACCGCCTGCTCGGCGTCGTCGACCTCACCCGCAAGGCCGGCACCAAGGTCTCCCAGCTCTCGGGCGGCGAGAAGCGCCGGCTGGACTTCGCCACCGCCGTGTACGGGGCACCGGAGCTGGTCTTCCTCGACGAGCCCACCACCGGCCTGGACATCCAGTCCCGGGACGCCCTGTGGGAGGCCGTGGACCGGCTGCGCGAGGACGGCTCCACCGTCGTCCTGACCACGCACTACCTGGAGGAGGCCCAGCAGCGCGCCGACCGGATCGGGCTCATGCACCAGGGCTCCTTCCACCGCGAGGGGACGGTCTCCGAGCTCACGCGCACGCTGCCCGCCACGGTCCGCTTCTCCCTCGCGCCCTCCGCCCCGGCGCTGCCGCTGCCCGCCGTTCCCCAGGGCGACGGGTCGTTCCTCGTCGAGACCACCGGCCTGCAGGAGGACCTGCGCGCGCTCCTGAACTGGGCGCACGACCACGGGGCGGAACTGCGCGACCTCCAGGCCGGGCCGACCCGCCTCGACGACGTCTTCCGCGCCATCGGCAGCGAGTAGACCGTGCGGTCCCTCCCGGACCCGGCCGTCGCCGGCCGCCCTTCTTCCGCAACTTCCAGTCAAAGGATCCCCGCCATGCTCGCGATCGCTCACGGTGAGCTGATCCAGATCTTCCGGAACCGGCTGATCCTGGTCACCATGCTCGTCATGCCCGCGGCGTCCAGCGCCTTCTACATGTACCTGCACGACCGCATCCCGGCCCTCGACCTCGGGGCCGTCGCCGCGGTGCTGATGTTCCTCGTCGTGACGATGGGGCTCTACACCACCGCCGTCACCACGCTAGCCTCCCGCCGCCAGAACCTGTTCCTCAAGCGGCTGCGCTCCACCGCGGTGGACGACACCCGCATCCTCGCCGGGCTGCTGCTCCCGGTCACCGCGATCACGCTGGCCCAGGTGGGCGTGGTCCTGGTCGTGCTGTCCGTCGTCGCCGACCCGCCGGCCGACCTCCTGCTCACAGGGGCGGCCACCCTCGCGACGGTGGTCATGATGATCGGACTGGCACTGGCCACGGCCGGGGTGACCAACTCTCCCGAGCACGCCCAGGTGACCACCCTGCCCGTCCTCATCGGCGTGCTCGCCGTGTCCGGCTGGGTCGGGTTCACCGGCACCGAGGAGCTCACCCTGCTCAAGCGGCTGCTCCCCGGCGGTGCGGCTTCCGAGCTGGTCGTCAACGCCTGGAACGGCGGCGTCCCGCTCTCGGAGTCGCTGTTCCTGTTGGCCCCGACCCTGGCCTGGGTCGTCGTCGCCGTCACCCTGGCAACCCGGATCTTCCGGTGGGAACCGCGCCGCTGAGCCGAGGAGCCGTGGGCGCGCGGACGGCGGACGCCGAGGGGGCGGTGCTGAGGGCCGCGGACGGCGTCCGGGCGCCCGCGCCGGGAACGGTGGGGGAGCGGCAGCGCTCGGGCAGGCGCCCGCGAGCCCGCCGCGGAGGGGAGCCCGCTACGGCAGCCAGTTCCGCAGCGCCATGTCGGCGCTGTCCTGGAGCTCGTCGCGGCCGAGGCCGTTGGCGGCCTGGACGGCGATGCCGAACGCCACCGTCATGATGTACCGGGCCAACCGCCGCGGGTCGGCGTCCTCCGGGAGGTCGCCCTCGTCGACGGCCCGCCGGAAGCGCTCCTCCACGCGCAGCGTCGCGTCGTTGCGCCAGGCGACGAGCATGTCGTGCGCGGGCCTGCCCCCCTCACCCGACGCCAGCGCGCCCTGCACGCCCAGGCACCCGGGAGGGCCTCCGGGGAGGGTCGTGGTCCGCACCGAGCCGCGCAGGAGCGCCTCGGCGACCTGCCGGGCGGTCGGCTCCTCCATGGCGCGCGCCGCGTAGGAGGCCGGCCCCTCGGTGTAGCGCTCCAGGGCCTTGCGGAACAGCTGCTCCTTGTTGCCGAAGGCCGCGTACATGCTCGTCTTGGTGATCCCCATGGCACCGGTCAGGTCGGCGAGGCTCGCCCCCTCGTAGCCCCTCTCCCAGAAGACGCGCATGGCGCACTCCAGCGCCTCGTCGACGTCGAACTCCCTGGGACGGCCGATGACAGTACTCCGGGAAACACCCATGCCACGATCCTAACCGGTCGGTACAGAAACCCGGGGCGAGGAGCCGCAGCCGGGCGGGCCCGCCGCCTCCGTCCGGCCCCGCGCGGATGCCCTCCGAGGGACCGGCGGGGACGCGCCCACGTGGGCGCGTCCCCGAACCGCGCCCCGGGAAGGGCGTCCTACGCCAGGGATCTGCTCCGACGAGCGACGGGGGAGTGGCCGGCCCGGCGGGCACAGGTGTTCAGGCGCGGCCGCTGCCCGTGCCGGGGAGCATGACGGCGATCTGGCCGCGGATGTCCTGGACGATCTCCTCGACGCTCGCCGTGATGTTCACCGATGCCGCCATGCTGAGGAACATGACGGCCGACACGGTGTGCGCCAGTGTCGCGGCCTCGTGTTCGCCGATCCCGGGGCCCCGACCTATCAGGGCGGCGATGCTCGCCTCGGTCCGGGCCGTGATCGTGAGGGCGTCACGGTGGTGGGGCTCCTCGGGGTCGCCGAACACCATCTCGCGAAGGTAGGTGCGTCCGTTCTCGATCTGCGTGCGGTTGCACTCGACGATCGGGCGCACGACGGCCATCACGGCGTCCACCGTGTCGGTGATGCCCTCGGCGTCCCTGACCCCCCGCTCCAGGGACTCGGAGTAGTGGGAGTTCTGTACCAGCAGAAGCAGTTCGCCCTTGCTCTTGGCGTAGAGGAACAGGGTGCCGGTGCCGATGTCGGCGCGCTCGGCGATCTGCTGGGTGGTGACCTCGTCGATCCCGTGCTCCGCGAAGAGCTCGCCGGCGGCGGCGGTGATGCGTTCGAGTTTTTGCTGCTTGTTGCGCTCGCGTCGCCCCTGCGCCCGGGAGGCGGATGGCATCGTGCCCTCCTTGGGAATAGAGACTGACTAGACTCAGTTATGAGCATAGTCATTTAAAGTGTGGTGCCTACCTGACCGGGCTCATTCTCCCACGCGGGTGCGGAGCGCCCCCTCCCAAGGCGGCATCCACGACCGATCGACGTCACGGAGCAACCGACCCATGAACAGTTCCTCGCTCTGGCAGCCCTTCACCCTCGGCCGGGTGAAGCTTCCGCACCGCCTCGCACTGGCGCCGATGACCCGCAACCGCGCCAACCCGGACGGCACGCCGGGTGACCTGGCCGCCGAGTACTACGGCCGGCGCGCCTCCCTCGGACTGGTCATCACCGAGGGCACACAACCCTCGGAGGACGGACAGGGCTACCCCAACACCCCTGGCATCCACACGCCCGCGCACATCGAGGGCTGGCGCCGGGTCGCCGACGCCGTCCACGACGGTGACGGGGCGCTCTTCATCCAACTGATGCACACGGGCCGCATCGCCCACCCCGACAACACACCGCACCACCGCCGGCCGGTGGCCCCCTCGGCGATCTCCGCCGATGCGGACATCTTCACCCCGACCGGCCCCCGGAAGACACCCGTGCCCCGCGAGCTGAGCATCGGGGACATCCAGGCCACCATCTCCGACTTCCGGCACGCGGCGGCATCCGCGATCGCCGCCGGCGCCGACGGGGTGGAGATCCACGGCGCCAACGGGTACCTGCTCCACCAGTTCCTCTCCCCGAACTCCAACCAGCGCACCGACACCTACGGCGGGTCGGTGGAGAACCGCGCCCGGTTCGTCGTCGAGGTCGCCCGGGCGGTGGCCGAGGAGATCGGCGCGGACCGCGTCGGAATCCGACTGTCCCCGGCCTTTCCCCTGGGCGGGATCGACGAGGGCGACACCGAGGGCGTGCGCGCCCAGTACCGTCACCTGGTCGGTCGGCTCGCGGACCTGAACCTGGCCTACCTGCACATCCACCACATCGGGGACGACGACCTCCTTCGGTCGCTGCGCGCTGTGTGGCCCACCGCGCTGCTCGTGGTCCGCTACGGGCGCACCCGGGAGCAGATCGCCGACGACATCGACGCCGGGCTCGCCGACATCGCGCCCCTGGGCCGCTTCGCGCTGGCCAACCCCGACATCGTCGAACGCCTGCGCAACGACGCCCCGCTCAACGAGGTGGACCCGACCACCCTGTACGGCGGCGGAGCACGGGGCTACACCGACTACCCCACTCTGGCCACGGACTGACGGGCCCCGCAACCCCACCCGGATCCCCCACAGCGAACAGTTGAGGAGAACGAACATGCCCACACTCGACGGATCCGTCGTCCTGGTCACCGGAGCCAACGGCGGTATCGGCACACACTTCGTCAACGAGGCCCTGGCGCGCGGCGCCACCAAGGTCTACGCCACCGCGCGCAGGCCACGGACCTGGGACGACGAGCGCATCGTCCCCCTGCGTCTGGACGTCACCGACCCTGTCTCCATCCGGGAGGCCGTCGAAGCCGCCGGTGACGTGACCATGCTGGTCAACAACGCCGGGACCTCGGTGTCCAGCCCGGGAATCCTCACGCACACCGACGAGGAGATCCGCACCAACGTCGAGACCAACTTCCTGGGCCCGCTCTTCCTCGCCCGCGCCTTCGCCCCCGTCCTGTCGGCGAAGAAGGCGTCGGCCATCATCGACATCCACTCGGCGCTGAGCTGGTACGCCGTAGCCGGCATCTACAGCGCGACCAAGGCCGCACTGTGGTCGGCGACCAACTCCCTACGCCTGGAGCTCGCCCCTGAGGGGGTGCACGTCGTCGGAGTGCACGTGGGCTACGTCGACACCCCGATGGCCGCGCACTCCGCCGGTCCCAAGACCGACCCCGCCGACCTCGTGCGCGCCGTGTTCGACGCCACCGAGGCCGGACAGTACGAGGTCCTCGCGGACGAGGACTCCGTCAAGGTCAAGGCCGGGCTCAGTGCCCCGATCGAGGCGCTCTACCCCCAGCTCGACGCGACGAACGCCTGAGACCCCGGTGCCGGGCGCCGCGGCCGTGCGGCGGCCACGTAGTCGAGCCCCTTGAGCGTGAGTGTCTGGGCGCGCGTGATCTTCGCGACGTTGCCCCAGGCGATCAGGCCGATGACGAGAGCGACCAGCAGCGGCCGGGGGAAGCTGCTGGGC
>NZ_JBSHDN010000252.1:0-8035 GCF_053616335.1 Nocardiopsis sp. NPDC055824 | reverse complement strand
CCGCCCCGTGCCGCCCGTACCTTCGGGGCGCAGCCCGCCCCGGGGGGCCCGCCGCGGCCCGGGCCCCCGGCGGGTCGGCGCCGCACCCCCCCGCTACGCCCCGGCCCCCGCCCGCGCCCGCGGGAGCGGCCGTCGGCCGCGGGCCGGGGGAGCGCTACCCGCCGACGGCGCGGCCCGCGTAGTCGGGGGCCGGCTCGGCGAGGGCCGCGAGGCCCGCCGCGACGTCCTCGGGGAAGGGCACCGCCCGGCCCCGGCCCCGGTCGACGTGGAGCGCCATGAGCTCCTCGGTCGCCGCCAGCTCGCCGCCGACCCGCATCTCGTGGCAGAGCCGCGCCTTCTTGGCGGCGGGGCCGCCCGGGCCCGGGCCCACCACCCGGGTGCGGATCTCGACCTCGGCGTCGGCGGCGACCTCCTGCAGGTACCGCACGTGCGCCTCGACCGTGTACAGCGAACAGCCGGTCCGCTCCCGGTAGGCGGCGTCCAGGCCGACCCGGTCCATCAGCGCGTCCGTCGCGAACCCGAAGAGCAGGACGTAGTAGGCCTCGCTGAGGTGGCCGTTGTAGTCGATCCACTCGGGACGGAGCCGCCGGACGAGGGCCGCGCTCACGCCTGACCCCCCGCCCGCTCGGCGGCCTCCTCGCGTTCGACCTCCTCGAGTGCCCGGGCCACCGCGATCAGGCGGCGGTCGCGCTGGGCGATCAGCTCGGCGGTGGAGCGCCCGGCCACGACCTCGTCGGTGCCCGCCACCATGCGGTCCCGCAGCTCGGCGGTGAGCTCGGGCGCCTCCAGACGGGTCCACGGGGACTTCAGGGACGGGCCGAAGTGGTCGAGCATGTGCGCCATGCCTCCCTCTCCCCCGGCGAGGTGGAAGGTCAGGCAGGGGCCGAAGAAGGCCCAGCGCAGCCCGGGGCCGCTGGTCATCGCCAGGTCGATCTGCTCCACGGTCGCCTCTTCCTCGGCGACCATGTGCAGGGCCTCGCGCCAGGCCGCCTCCTGGATCCGGTTGCCGATGAACCCCGGGAGCTCCTGCTCCATGGTGATCACCGACTTGCCCGCGGCGCGGTAGAAGTCCGAGGCCCAGTCGACGGCCCACCGCTCGCTCCGTGCACCGCCGACGACCTCGACCAGGGGGACGAGGTAGGGCGGGTTGAACGGGTGGCCGACCACGAGCCGTCCCGGCGTCCGCGCCCCCACCTGCATCTCGCTCATGCTGTAGCCGGAGGTGGACGAGGCGATGACCACGCCCTCGGGGGTGGCGGCGTCGATCTCGGCCAGCAGGCCGATCTTCAGGTCGAGGCGCTCCGGCGCGCTCTCCTGGACGAAGTCCGCCTCGGAGACGGCGTCGGCCAGCGTGTCGGCGACCCGCAGGTTCGCCGTGGAGGCCCCCTCCGCCAGGCCCAGGCTCTCCAGGGCGGGCCAGGCCGAGGCGACCAGCCCGCGCAGCCTGCTCCCGGCGTCCGGGGCGGGGTCCCAGGCGACCACCCGGTAGCCGCGGCCCAGGAAGTGGGCGACCCAGCCGCCCCCGATGACACCCGCTCCGACGCAGGCGACCGTGCGCACGGCCCCGGGGGCGGTTCTCGCGTTCTCCGTCATCGTGCTCCTCATGTGGTGGCGTTGTGCGGTGGCGTTCGTCGTCGGCCGCGGGTCAGGCCGCGCCGCGGAGTCCGAGCATGGCGCGGGTCTCGTCCGGTGTGGCCACCCGGGCGCCGAGCTGCTCGATGATGCCGACGGCCTTCTCGGTGAGCTGGCCGTTGGTGGCCTTCACCCCGCGGCTGAGGTAGAGGTTGTCCTCCAGGCCCACCCGGGCGTGCCCGCCGAGCAGCACCGACTGCGCCACCCACGGCATCTGCTTGCGGCCGATGGAGAAGCTCGCCCACTGCGCGCCCTCCGGGAGCATGTTCACCATCGACAGGAGGACGCCCGGGTCCGACGGCGCGCCGTAGGGGATGCCGGTGCACAGCTGGAACATCGTCGGGTCGTCGATCAGGCCCTCCGCGTGCATGGTCCTGGCGAACCACAGCTGGCCGGTGTCGAAGATCTCCAGCTCCGGACGGACCCCGAGCTCCTGGATGCGCCTGGCGCCCGCGCGCAGCATGTCCGGGGTGGAGATGTAGACATGACTGCCGTCGCCGAAGTTCAGGCTGCCGCAGTCCAGGGTGCAGATGTCGGGCAGCAGCTCCTCCACGTGCGGCAGGCGGTCCAGCCCGTTGACGAGGTCGGTGCCCTCCTCGAACCGGAGGGGGTCCTCCTGGCCGATCACCAGGTCGCCGCCCATCCCCGCGGTGAGGTTGATGACGATGTCGGTGCCGGTCTGGCGGATGCGGTCGACGACCTCCCGGTAGAGGGCGCCGTCCCGCGAGGGGGCGCCCGTCTCGGGGTCGCGGACGTGGATGTGCACCGCGCTGGCGCCGGCCCCGGCGGCCTCGACCGCGGCGGCGGCGATCTGCGCGGGCGTCACGGGGACGTGCTCGCTCCGGCCGACGGTGTCCCCCGCGCCGGTGAGGGCGCAGGTCAGGATGGGCTTGTGGTTCATGGTGTCGCTCACGGCGGTGCTCCGTCTCTCTGAGTGCGGTTTCTCGGGCTCGGACCGGGCGGGCCGTCGGGCGCCGGAAGGGGCGCGGTCGGGCCGTGCGGTCCGCAGGGGCGGGGCACCGGAGGGCTCAGTGCCCCAGGACGTCGCGGTCGATGACCGACCGCAGGGTGTCGCGCATGTGGTCGACGGATCGCCCGGGCATCCCGGTCATGACCTGGATCCCCAGGCCGTCGATGAGGGCGGTGAGGCGCCGGGTCATCTCCTCGACGTCGAAATCACCGAAGACCCCGCTCTCCTTCCCCTCCCGGAGGGTGCGGGCGATGGTCTCGTGCCAGCGCCGGTAGGAGGCGGCGTGCAGCTCCCGCATCTCGGGGTTCAGCGCCGCGGCCGTCCAGACCTGGAGCCAGATCGACCACTCCAGCCGCAGCCGGTCCGAACCGGGGAGCTGGAGCTCGATGAGCCGGAGAAGGCGCTCGTACGGGTCGCCGACGGTGTGCAGCCCCGCGACCTGGCGGTCGAACGCCTGCTTCACCGAGTGGCGCAGCGCCTCCACGAGGAGGTGTTCCAGGGTGGGGAAGTGGTAGTGGACGGTGGCGCTGGAGGTCCCGCAGGCCCGGGCCACCTGGGCGACGCGGACCGAGTGGTACCCGTGCTCGGCGATGAGGGTCCAGGCGGCCTCGATGATCTGGAGCTTGCGGTTGTGCTCCCGGGCGGCCCCCGGGTGGTCGGCCAGGCTCGCGGGCGGCGGCCTCACCGCCGACGAGTCGCGCGGCGCCGCGGAGACGGTCTCGGCGTCGTCCCGGCCGTTGAGCAGCCAGTTGACCGTCACCCCTGTCTCGTCGGCGATGCCCGCCAGCTCCAGGGCGGTGAAACGCCGGGTGCCGGTCAGGGACTTGGAGAGTTTGGTGGGGTCGATGCCGAGTCTGGCCGCGAACTGCCGCTGGGAGAGGCCGGATCGGCGGATCGCCTCACGGGCCCTGCCGCGCACGTCGTCGGCCACGTTGTCGCTCACGGGGGAGAACGTAACAGCGATGTAGCGATTTTCGCAACGCGTGCATGGTTGCCACTTCGTTGTAGAAGCTTCGGCTTGACAGCGACGAACCCATGAAGTTCTTACCGCCATGCGCTTTCCGCGATCCGACGGCGGTAGGAGGGCGAGGTGGAGTGCAACGATGCGATAACCGACTGGTTGATTAGTCAAACGCAACACAGTAGTAACTGGATGGTCCGCGCCCTCGACCACGGAGGTGACCCGAGTCATCCGATGGAACATCGACAACAAAGTCTTCTGGCCCGCGCTGATCATGGTGATCGGCTTCAGCGCGCCGTTCGTGATCGCGCCGAGGACGGGTGAACGCCTGCTCGGCGCCGTCCTGTCCCGGCTCCAGTCCGACCTGGGCTGGGCCTACATGTGGTTCGTCGCCGGGCTCGCGGTACTGCTCGTCTGGCTGGTCCTCAGCAGGTACGGCCGCATCAGGATGGGCGACCCCGACGACCGCCCCGAGTTCTCCACCCCCACCTGGCTCGCGATGATCTTCACCGCCGCGATCGGCGGCGGCCTCATGTACTGGGGAATCATCGAGTGGGCGCACTACCACGGGGCTCCCCCGTACCAGCTCGAACCGCACAGCACCGAGGCCGCCGAGTGGTCGGCGACCTACCCCCTCTTCCACTGGGGCCCCACCGCCTGGGCGGTCTTCTGCGTCCCCACCCTCGCCCTCGCCTACGCCTACCACGTACGCAGGGTCCGCCGCCTGCGCCTGAGCGAGGCGTGCCGCGGCGTGCTCGGCGACCGCGTCGACGGCTGGCCGGGGCGGGTGATCGACGTCTTCTTCATCCTCGGGATGATCGGCGCGGCGGGGACCTCGCTGGCCCTGGCCGTGCCCACCGTCGCGGAGGGCGCCTCCCGCATGCTGGGGGTCGAGCCGGGCGCCACGCTCAACACCGTCGTCATCGGCCTGTGGACCCTGCTGTTCGCCGGGAGCGTCGCCCTGGGCCTGCACCGCGGTCTGAAGCGCCTCGCCAACCTCAACCTCTACCTGGCCGCCGCTCTGGGCGCCCTGGTCCTGGCGGTGGGCCCGACGGTCTTCGTCATCGACACCTTCACCAACAGCGTCGGCCTGCTCGCCCAGAACATCGTGCGGATGAGCACCTACACCGACCCCGTCGGCGGATCGGGCTTCGAGGAGGTCTGGACCGTCTTCTACTGGGGCTGGTGGATCTCCTACGGGCCCTTCGTCGGCATGTTCTGCGCCAAGATCTCCAAGGGCCGCACCGTCAGGCAGATCATCGTCGGCATGTGCGGCTTCGGAAGCCTGGGCTGCTGGCTGTCGTTCGCGCTGCTCGGCAACTCCAGCATGGCTTTCGAGCTGCGGGGGGAGGCCCCTGTCGTCGAAACGCTGGAGACCGAGGGCGCGGTGTCCGCCATCTTCGCCACTCTGGAGGCGTTCCCGCTCAGCTGGGCCGTCACCCCGCTGTTCCTGCTGCTGTTGCTGGTCTTCCTGGCCACGACCCTGGACTCGGCGTCCTACACCATGGGAGCGGCCACCTCCCGCGACCTGCCGAACGAGGTCGAGCCCTCGCGGCCCAACCGCGTGCTCTGGGCCCTCGTCCTCGCGGCTGTGTCGGTCTCGGTGATGTCCGCGGGCGGAACCGACGCGTTGCAGACCCTGTCGGTCGTGACCGCCTTCCCGCTGATCGTCGTCCTGAGCCTGGTCGCCGCCTCCCTCGTGCGCTGGCTCCGGGAGCACGACCGCGACCGCTCCGGGGCCTCCGGCCCCGTCCGGGACGGCGAACCGGGGCCCGGGGACCGCACCGGCGCCTGAGCGCCGGCGCGCACCGCTCCCGCCCCGGCACGCGGTACCGGCGGGCCCCCGCCGTCCGCGCCCCCGTGCCGGGGACGGCACGCGTCCCCCGCGTCCCCGGCAGGGCCTGTCCCGGTCGGGCCTCCCGCGCGTGGTCCCCGCCTCTCGAGGGGAGGGGGACCGCGTCGTCGGCTCCGGCGCCCTCCGGGCGGACCGGCCCCGGAGACGGCCTCCCGGAAAGCTCCCGGGAGTACGGGCCCCGGAAACGCCGAAGGCCAGAGCCGAAGCTCTGGCCTTGGATGATGCCGGTGGGCGATACAGGACTCGAACCTGTGACCTCTACCGTGTCGAGGTAGCGCTCTAACCAACTGAGCTAATCGCCCTCATCGGGGGATGAGGTACTGCGCACTGCGAGGCGGAGACGGGAATCGAACCCGTGTGCAGGGATTTGCAGTCCCTTGCCTCAACCACTCGGCCACTCCGCCAGGAAACGACATGGGGAACGTCGAGTGACACCCATGCGGGCCTCTCCGAGCGGACGACGGGATTCGAACCCGCGACCCTCACCTTGGCAAGGTGATGCTCTACCAGCTGAGCCACGTCCGCATGTGTGCCGGGCTGACGACCCGGCACCGGTACCGCTCCACCATCCGGAAATGGTGGAGCCGAACCGTTCGCGAGCGGACGACGGGATTCGAACCCGCGACCCTCACCTTGGCAAGGTGATGCTCTACCAGCTGAGCCACGTCCGCGCGGCGAGTGGTGGCGACCCCCGAGGTCTCCCTCGTGCGTCCCCCTCGCTGCGTTAAGAACTCTAGCGGATTCCCGGCCAAGCGCGAAATCGGATTCGGCGGGGCGCACGCGGGAACGCGCCCGCGCCCTGCCGTGGCAGGCCCTGCGGACGACCTGCCGCGGCGGCAGGAGTCAGTTCTCCACGTGTGCGGGCGTGGAGGGCATGTCGGGGCGGGGAGGCGCGGACAGGTACTGGCCGACCCGTTCGATGACCTTGTTCATCTCGTAGGCGATCAGGCCCACGTCGCTGTCGGAGTCGGACATCAGCGCCATGCACGCGCCCTCGCCCGCCGCGGCGACGAAGAGGAAGGCGCGGTCCATCTCGATGATGCTCTGGCGGATGTCGCCGGCGGAGAACTGCTTGCTCGCACCGCCCGCGAGGCTGTGCAGCCCCGAGGCGATGGCCGACAGGTGCTCGGCGGCGGGGCGGTCCAGGCCGCTGGAGGTGGCCATGAGGAGTCCGTCGGTGGACAGGACGATGGCGTGCTGTGTTCCGGAGGCGCGCGTGAGGAGGTCGTCCAGCAGCCAGCTGAGTTCTCCGCGGGCGGTGCTCGGTGGGGTCATGTCTCTCTTTGCTCTGTCGGTTGTCGGGGCGTGACGGGACACGCGCACCGGGGGTGCGGCAGGATCGGCCGGGAGGGAGAGTTCTGATCAGCTGCGACCGGTCCCGCATAAGCGTTGCCCAGATGATAGTCATTCGTAACTTATCTGTCCGGCCGACACGGTGGGTACCGGGTGGGCCGCGCTCCGAACCGAGGCGTGTGACCAGTCGCGATGGGCGGGTTCGGGCGGGTCCGTGACCGGACCGGAGGCCGGTGCCGGTCACTTCCCTTGCCAACCCGGAGGGGCGGCGGGTAGGGAGGTCCCGGGGCTCGGGGGCCTCCGAGGTGGGAGTATCGGGAAGACACCGGCCCGACCTGGGCACTTGAGAACTTGGGGGTTGGAATGAGGGTGTGGATCGCGGGTGCCGGGTACGGCCGCGGCGCCGTCGTCGACGAGAGCGAGGCGCGCATCCCCGCGCTCGACCACGGGATCACCGTGGGGGACGGGGTGTTCGAGACGGTCCGGTCCCGGAACGGCCGCCCGTTCGCGCTCACCCGCCACCTGCGGAGGCTGGCCCGCTCCGCCGCCGGCCTGGGGATGGCCGAGCCGGACCTGGAGCTGATCGCCGACGGCGTCGGCCTGGCCGTGGCCGCCAACCCCGAGCTGACCGACGCCCGTGTGCGCATCACCGTGACCGACGGAGCGGGGCCGCTGGGCTCGGACCGCTCGCCGGGCGAGCAGACCGTCATCGTGGCGCTGGGCCCCTTCCCGGGGATCCCGCCGCACACGGACGTGGCGCTGGCCCCCTGGCCGCGCAACGAGTTCGGCGCCCTGGCGGGCCTCAAGACCACCTCCTACGCGGACAACGTGCGGGCCCTGGCCCACGCCAAGGAGAGGGGCGCGAGCGAGGCGGTCTTCCGCAACGTGAGCGGGAACCTCTGCGAGGGCACCGGCAGCAACGTCTTCGTGGTGCTCGACGGGGTCCTGGTCACCCCGCCCCTGTCGGCGGGGCCGCTGGCGGGCATCACCCGGGAGCTGGTCCTGGAGTGGTTCGGCGGGGAGGAGGCCGACGTGCCCATGGAGCGCCTGCCGGACGTCTCCGAGGCGTTCCTGACCTCCACCGGGCGCGACGTCCAGCCGATCCTGCACATCGACGGCAGGCAGGTCTCTCCCGGGGTCGGCCCGGTGACGGCCAAGGCCATGGCGGTGTTCGCGGAGCGCTCCGCCGCCGACCTCGACCCGTGACGGGCGGCGGGCCGGACCGGGGGCGGTGCGGCGGGCCCTGCGCCGGAGCAGGGCGTCCTCGCAGAGGTACCGGGGCAGGACGGCCAGTCCTGCGCCCGAGACGACGCACGACAGGACT
>NZ_JBSHDN010000251.1:0-8069 GCF_053616335.1 Nocardiopsis sp. NPDC055824 | reverse complement strand
GGGCCTCCGCCCCGGCCGGCGGCGCGGGCGCCCGTGGGCACGGGGACCCGCGGAGTCCCTGTGCGGGGCTCTGAACGGCATGGCGCGGGCGCCCGCGGGCGCGGGGACCCCTCGGCTCCGGGCCGGGCGCCCGCCGCGTTCCGGCCCCCACCTGGTGTCCGACGGATCCGCCGCGGGCCCCCGGGGTGGCGAGGGCCGTCCCGGGCTGGTGGCATCCTGAATCCATGAACCAGCCACTCACAGTTGAGCAGATCCGGCGGGCGCCGAAGGTGCTCCTCCACGACCACCTCGACGGAGGGTTGCGCCCGGCCACCGTCGTGGAGCTGGCCAGGGAGGCCGGCTACACCGACCTGCCCACCTACGACCCGGCGGAGCTGGGCCGGTGGTTCCGCGACGCCTCCGACTCCGGTTCGCTGGAGCGCTACCTGGAGACCTTCGCGCACACCACCGCGGTCATGCAGTCCCGGGAGGCCCTCGTGCGCGTCGCCGCCGAGGCCGCGGAGGACCTGGCCGCGGACGGCGTCGTCTACGCCGAGCAGCGCTACGCCCCCGAACAGCACCTGGAGGGCGGCCTCACCCTGGAGGAGGTCGTGGAGGCCGTCCAGGAGGGCCTGGAGCTGGGGGAGAAGCGCGCGGCCGAGGCCGGCCGCAGCATCCGCACCGGCCAGCTGGTGACCGCCATGCGGCACGCAGCCCGCTCCTCGGAGATCGCCGAGCTCGCGGTCCGCTACCGCGACGCGGGCGTCTCCGGCTTCGACATCGCGGGCGCCGAGGCGGGCAACCCGCCCACCCGGCACCTCGACGCCTTCGAGTACCTGCGCCGCGAGAACTTCCACTTCACCATCCACGCGGGCGAGGCGTTCGGGCTCCCCTCCATCTGGGAGGCGCTCCAGTGGTGCGGGTGCGACCGCCTCGGACACGGCGTCCGCATCATCGACGACATCGACTCCGGCGGGAACGGCGCCCCGCGGCTGGGCCGCCTCGCCCAGTACGTGCGCGACAAGCGCGTGCCGCTGGAGATGTGCCCCAGCTCCAACGTGCAGACGGGGGCCGCCGAGTCCATCGCCTCGCACCCGATCGGGCTCCTGCACGACCTGCGCTTCCGGGTCACCGTCAACACCGACAACCGCCTCCAGAGCGGCACGTCCCTCTCCGGGGAGTTCGCGAAGCTCTCGGAGGCCTTCGGGTACGGCTGGGACGACATCCAGTGGTTCACGGTCAACGCCATGAAGTCGGCGTTCCTGCCGTTCGACGAACGCCTGGCGCTGATCAACGGCATCATCAAGCCGGGGTTCGCGCAGCTCAAGTGGGCGGCGGCCTGATGGACCGACCCAACCCGACCAGCCACTACTCCACCTTCTCCCGGGCGGCGGCGATCGTGTGGATCGTCATCGCGGTCCTGCTCCTGCTGGACGTGCTCTGGCGCGGGGAGGGGCGCTCGTCCTGGATCGCCGGAGCCCTGCTGGTCGCGAGCATCGCCGCGGTCCACCTGGTGTGGCTGCGCCCGCGGGTGGTCTCCACGGAACGCGGGATGAGGGTCGTCAACCCGCTGCGGGAGACCTTCGTGCCGTGGTCCGCCGTGGTGTGGGTGGACGTCACCGACGTCCTGAGGGTGCACACGCCGGGGCGGATCGTCCGCTCCTGGCCGCTCCGCGAGACCAAGCGGCAGCGGGTCCGGGACAACATGCGCCGGGACGCGGGTTTCCTCGACCCGGGACAGGACGACGAGGACCCCGCGTCGATGCGGCCGGTCGACCTGGCCGCGCGTCAGCTGCGCCAGGACGCCGAGCGGTACAAGGCCCGTCCGCTCAGCGGTCCCGTCAGGGACGCGGGCGAGGCGGGGCCGGCCGCGCTCGGGGCGCAGGACGAGCCGCAGACGATGGTGCCCGTCGAGGTGATCGTGGTCCTCGTGGCGACCGCTGTGCTGCTCGCGGCGGTGTTCCTGCTCGCCTGAGGCGCGCCCGACCGCACCGGACCCGGCCTCCCCGCCCGCAGGGGAGGCCGGGTCCGACGCGTCCCCCCCCAGGGGGGTTGACGCCCACCCGCCTGTTCTGGTTAGGTAAGGCATGCCTAAGGGAGAGGGTTCCGGGCGGGCGGGCTTCGCGCGGATGGCCACCGGCCCGGAACCCCGGTCCGAGGGCGACGCGCGGTTCAACTGAATATCGGGAAGTACAGAAGGGTGTCGGAGTCGCGAGTCCAACGGGATCTGCGGGGATTCCGCGCGACAGAGGACACCGGGGCAAGCACTGCCTCCGGCCGGACCGCGGCCGGTACCGTCCATCCCAAGGCCTCGGGGTGTACGCTCGCCACGCCGGTACCGGGCGGGCCCGGTCGGAGGCGCCCCACCACTTCACGATGCTTCGGACGACCCGCGCGGTCGGGGTCCGCGGGGACCCCGCGACACGGGGTCCGGGCACGGCGTCCCACGCGCGACAGGGCCCGGCACACATGTGCCGGGCCCTTGCGCCGTCCAGGGGCCCCTCAGGAGCGGGCGAGGACCCGGTTCAGGAGCCCGCCCAGCCTCCGCGCCCGCTGGGTGACGACCTCCAGCGCGCGGTCGGACTCGAAGGGGTCGAGCACGGCGCCCACCGCGTCGTTGCTGACGATCGCCAGCCCCAGCACCTCCGCTCCGGACTCCACGGCGGCGATGGCCTCCAGGGCGATCGACCGCCCCACCACGTCCGCGCCGGAACGGCGCAGCGCGTGCAGCTCGGACGGCGTCTGCAGCTGGGGGCCGAGCGTGGCCGCGTACACGCCCTCGGCGAGGGAGGCGTCCACCTCGTGGGCGATCCGGCGCAGCCGTGGGCTGTACGCCTCCGAGAGGTCGACGAAGGAGGGACCGGTCAGCGGGGAGAGCGACGTCAGGTTGATGTGGTCCCGGACCACGACCGGCTGCCCCGGGGCGAAGTCCGTGCGCAGCGAACCGGCCGATCCCGTGAGCACGGCCGTCCCGGCGCCCGCGGCGATCCCGGTGCGCACGGCGTGGACGGTCTCCATCGGGCCGTAGCCCTCGTAGAGGTGGACGCGCCCCATGAACACGACGACCCGCTTGTCGCCCACCCACATGCTGCGGACCCTGGAGGAGTGCCCCTCCGCCCCGGGCACGTGGAAACCGGGCAGCTCGGTCGCGTCGAACTCGATGTCGGGGGAGCCCAGCGTCTCCGCGGCCCCCGCCCAGCCGGACCCGAGCACCACCATCGCGTCGAAGCTGTCGGCCCCGGTCCGGGCGAGCAGGTCCTGGGCCGCGGTCGCGGCCAGCTCCTTCGCTTCCCCTGTGGTCGTCGCCCGCTGCTCTGATTCGCTCACACGACGGATGCTACCCCCGGGTAGCGCAACGGTGGCGGAACGCAACGCCCGCCCGGCGGGCGGGCGGACACGGGGCTCACAGCTCGGTGGGCAGGCACTCGCGGGCCAGCAGGTCGGACACGTACGACCCGGGCGCCCCGGCCTTCTCGGCCGCGGCGGCCAGCTGGCCCAGTTGGATCGCCGAGGGCAGACCGCCCTCGTAGGCGTCGAGCACGTAGGCCCAGGCCGTCACCGTCCCCATGTCGGCCGTCCGGGCGCGGACGGTGACCTTGCGGTACGCGCAGGCGGCGCCCGCGCCCGGGCCGAACCCGTCCCTGCGGTCGGCGCCCTCCCACGAGTCCAAGTGGGGTTCGTCCCATTCCATGAGGTCGTACAGCGCGACGAAGACCCGCTGCCCGGGATCCTCCGCCAGCGTGGCCAGGGCGCCGGAGTCGGCGGGCAGGCCCTCGCCGAAGGTCAGCCGCCAACCCTCCAACCAGCCCGTGGTCAACAGCGGTGAGCGCGGTGCCCGGCGGGCCATCTGCGCGGGGTCGAGATTGGTTCCGTACGCGGCGTAGATGGACACGGGCAACATCGTAGACCCGCTGACCGGGGGTACCTGAGGATTTCGCCAGTTGACATGGCCGACAATAGGAGGAAGCGATGAAAACTGGCGGTGCCCCACCATGCCCGAATATCGCCCGGACCGGGAACGCGCGTGGGGGGTCCGACGTAGAGGGAGTGAGGCAGAGTGACGAAGGTCGTGATCATCGGTGGCGGTCCCGGGGGCTACGAGGCGGCACTGGTCGCAGCGCAGCTCGGTGCGGACGTGACGGTGGTGGAGCGCGACGGCATCGGCGGCTCCTGCGTCCTCACCGACTGCGTGCCCTCCAAGAGCCTCATCGCCACCTCCACCCGCACCACGTACGTGCGTGAGTCCCAGAGCCTGGGCATCCACATCCCGGGCACCGCCACCGCGCCGGTCCGCGTGGACATCGACGAGGTGAACAACCGGATCAAACGCCTGGCCCAGGCGCAGTCCGAGGACACCCGGGCCCGCCTCCACAAGGAGGGCATCGAGGTCGTCACCGGCGAGGCCCGGCTGGTCGACCCCCACATCGTCGCCGTCGGGGACCAGCGCATGCGCGCCGACGTCGTCCTCATCGCGACCGGGGCCCACCCCCGTGAACTCCCCACCGCCGAGCCCGACGGGGAGCGCATCCTCACCTGGCGCCACCTCTACGACCTGGAGGAGCTCCCGGAGAGGCTGATCGTGGTCGGCTCGGGCGTGACCGGCGCGGAGTTCGCGAGCGCCTACCAGTCGCTCGGATCGGACGTCACCCTCGTCTCCTCGCGCGAGCGCGTCATGCCGACCCAGGACGCCGACGCCGCCGAGGTGCTGGAGGAGGTCTTCATGCGCCGCGGCATGACCGTCCTCAGCCAGACCCGGGCCGAGTCGGTCGTGCGCACCGAGAAGGGCGTCCTCGTCACCCTCTCGGACGGCCGCACCGTCGAGGGCAGCCACTGCCTGATGACCGTCGGCATGATCCCCAACACCGAGAACCTCGGGCTGGAGGAGGCCGGGGTCCGCCTGGGCCAGGGCGGGTTCGTCGAGGTCGACCGGGTCTCCCGCACCACGGTCCCCGGCGTGTACGCCGCCGGCGACTGCACCGGCGTGAACATGCTGGCCTCCGTCGCCGCCATGCAGGGACGCATCGCCATGTGGCACGCCCTCGGCGAGGCGGTGTCCCCCCTGAAGCTGTCCACCGTGGCCTCCACGGTGTTCACCCACCCCGAACTCGCCGCGGTGGGGGCGAGCGAGGACGACGTGCGCAGCGGGCGGATCGACGGCCGGTCGGTCACCCTGCCGCTCAACACCAACCCGCGCGCCAAGATGAACGAGGTCACCGACGGCTTCGTGAAGCTGATCTGCCGCCAGCACACCGGCATCGTGCTGGGCGGCGTCATCGTCGGGCCGCGCGCCAGCGAACTCATCCTCGGCGTGTCCATCGCGGTGCAGCAGCGCCTGACGGTGGACGACATCGCGCACACCTTCTCGGTGTACCCGTCGCTGTCGGGCAGCGTGACCGAGGCGGCCCGCTCGCTGATGCTGGCCTCGCCGGAGTAGGGGAGCCGGTCCGCGCCGCCCCGCCGGGGCCGCCGCACGAAGAAGTTTGCGGTGGACCCCGGTTTCTTAACCCTTTTTGACACGAATCGAGTAATGTCTTGACGTGATCTGTCCCAAGTGCCAAAGCACCATGCGAACGTTTGATCGTCAAGGCGTCCACATCGACAGGTGTGACGGCTGCCAGGGCATCTTCCTGGACCGGGGGGAGCTGGAGCGCATCGCCGACGGCGAGCAGCGCCACTACGGCGTCGCACCGCCGCCCGACCCCCACTCCCCGCGCCCCGCCCCGCCACTCGCCCGGCCGCACCGCGGAGCGGGCTACCCCGACTCCCCCGGTGGCTACCGAGGGGGGTACCAGGACTCCCCGCGCGGCTACCGGGACTCGCCCCGCCCCTACCGCGGCCGCCGCAAGGGATTCCTGGAACAACTCTTCGACTAGTACAGCCGAACCATCCATGCACCCGCTGATCTGTACACACTGCGGGGAATGGGACGAGACCCCCGACACCGGCGCGGGGGTCTCCGTGCTGCGCTGCGCCTCCTGCGGGCGCACCCGCCCCTTCCTCCGCATGCCCCTCTACTGCGTCTCCGGCCCGAGCGGCACCGGTAAGTCCACCATCGCCGGACTGCTCCTCGAACGCCTCAGGGACCGCTTCGTCGTGCTCGAACAGGACCTGCTGTGGGTCAGCGGGCTCCGCGACCCCGAGGGCCACCACCGGCACTTCCGCTCCACCTGGCTGCGCACCGCGGCCATGGTGCAGCAGAGCGGGCGCCCCGTCGTGCTGTGCGGAACCGTCGTGCCCCCGGAGTTCGAGCCCCTGCCGGAGCGCGCCCTGTTCACGGACATCCACTACCTGGCGCTGTCCTGCGAACCCGGCGCCCTGGCCGAGCGCCTGCGCGCCCGCCCCGCCTGGCGGGAGTGGGACGAGGAGCGGATCGACGACAACGCCGACTTCGCGGCCTGGGTGGCGGCCGAGGCCGCACGCCTGGACCCGCCGATGACCCTGGTCGACACCACGCACACCGCCCCCGCCGACACCGCGGACGCCGTGTGCCGGTGGATCGAGGGGCTCGCCGAGGCGGAGGCCGCCGCGGGCTGAGCCCCGCAGACGCAGGAGGGCCCCGGGCGTGCGCCCGGGGCCCTCGGTGTCCTACGCGCGGTGCGCGGTGCGGGCGGGGTCAGAAGTCGAAGCCCCCGAAGTCGCCCATGTCGCCGCCACCGCCGAAGTCGCCCATGTCGCCCCCGCCCATGTCGCCCTCGGCCGCGACGTCTCCGCCGCCCATACCCATTCCCATGCCCATGCCCATCATCGACCCCATCATGGAGCCCATCATCATGCCGGTGAACATGCCCATCATCATGTCGGTGCCGAAGTAGCCGCTGGCGTAGGGGGAGTAGGCCGGACCGGCGTCGTAGTACGGCCGGCGCTCGCCGTTGACCTCGACCAGGCGCACGTCGGGCTGGCCGCCGACGCGCACCGCCTCCGCGCAGGCCGCGCACGCGGTGACCTCGCGGGGCGCGCCGCCGGGCGGGGCCCAGGCGACGTCCTCCACGGAGGGTCCGTGCTGCGGGTTGAAGAAGCAGGGGCCGCGCCGCGAGGGAACCGGCTCGCCGTTCATGCGCGCCCGGGTGGAGGCCATGTAGTAGCGGCCGTCCTCCAGGGCGCTGGTGACCATCCGGACCTGCTCGGGCTCCTGGATGGTGTCGAGCAGCGTCTTGGCCTGGTCGTAGGCGTCCATGGCCTGCGAGTAGTCCTCGCGTGTGGCGTCGTCGACCTTGGACACGTCGATCTCCAGCCGGGAGACGTCCTCGCCCAGCCGGACGACGTCCTCGGTCGCCATCTGCTTGATCTCCTGGAGCTGCTTGGCCTTCTCGGCGGCGCGCTTCCTGCGGCTGTTGCGGACGAAGAGGGCGCCCGCCGCCACGACGAGGACGAGGACGCCGAGCAGGACCAGTCCGGAGGTGGCGCCGGCGGCCTCGGCGTCCTCCAGCTGCTGGGCCGCGTCGGGGACGGCGGCCAGGGTGTCGACCTGGTTGCCCTGGCCCTCCTGGACGGCGATCTCCCGGATGCCCGCGGTGTCCTCGATGTTCGGGGAGAGGACCACGAAGTCCTGGCTGCCGGCGAACACGGCGTAGACGCCGTCGCCGACGTCCTCCATGACCGGGTTCATGAGGGCGTCGAGGCCGGTCTGGGAGGCGACCGCGTCCGAGGGGAGGATCACGTAGTAGACGGGGATCTCCGAGTCGGCGGAGGCCGTCTCCAGGGCGCCCTCCTCGGCGGAGGGGATCGCGTCGATGCTCGGGTCGATGAAGACGCCGTCGCCCTCGAGCTCCTCGACGACGGCCTGGGTCTCTGGTAGCTCCGGCCGCGCGTCGGCCGAGGCGGGCACCACCGAGGTGCTCACCACCGCCGCCGTGAAACCGGCGGTCAGCACTGCGGGTGTTACCAAGCGGCGCAACATGTCGTTCCTCTCGCCTTACCTCACTGACTCGGACGAACGACGGTCCCCGACAGTTCCCGCTGTGCCCGTTCTCACCTGAGCCGTTCACACCAGACTACGCCCGCCCCGGAACTTGACGGGGCCCGCCCCGGAACGCGACGGGGCCCGCCGGGATCCGGCGGGCCCCGTCGACAGGGGGTGCGGGTGTCAGCCC
>NZ_JBSHDN010000250.1:0-8084 GCF_053616335.1 Nocardiopsis sp. NPDC055824 | reverse complement strand
CGCACACCCCCGGGCACCTCCCCCGGGGCCCGCGCCCGCGGGCCCCGGGGCCCCCCCCCCCCGGCCCCCCCCGCCGGTGCCCCCCCCCGGGGGGGGGCGGCGCGCCGTCTGCACGGGAGTCCCGTGCCCCCGCCGTCCGGAGGGCGGCCCCGTGTCCGGGGTCGCGGACGCATCGGGCCTGGCAGAGGCCCCTCCTCCGCGGGACCGGGCGCCCGTCCGACCTGGGGGTGAAGACCCCATGAACCGCAACTTAAATTGCAGAATGTCATACTCACGCAATTAAAATTGCTGTAGCGTCACTGTCGTGAACTTCCACGAGCGTGTGAACGAGTACCGCGACCGGCTGACCAGGTCGGACCGCGTCCTCCTCGACGAACTCCTGGCCCACCCGGCGGAGGCCCCGCTGTGGCGGGGCGGGGACGTCGCCCAGCGCGCGGGGGTGCACCCCGCCGCCGCCACCCGCCTGGCGCAGCGCCTGGGGTACCAGGGGTACCTGGAACTGCGGGACGACCTGCGGGAGGACCGCGAGGCCCACCTCAACGGCGCCGGCGACCGGTTCCGCGCGGAGCTCCGGGGAGAGGGCCGCGTCCTGGACACGCTCCTGGCCACCGAGCTCGAATCACTGGCGGCCGTCGGAAGGCACGTGGACCAGTCGCAGATCGACGAGGTCGCCGACCTCCTGGTCGGCGCGCGCGTGGTCCACCTCTTCGCACGGGGCAACGCGGGGATCCTGGCCGAGCTCCTCGACGGACGGCTGCGGCGGTTCGGGATGCACTCGGTCAACCTCGTCGGCCCCGGGCGCGAGGTCGCCGAACGGGTGCTGGCGATGTCGGAGTCCGACGTCGTCGTGTCCTTCGCCTTCCGCCGCGCCCCGCGCAACCTCACGGACCTCTACGCCCGGGCCTCCGCCGTGGGCGCCCGCTCCGTCCTGATCACGGACACCCTCCACACCCTCGACCCCGCCCCGACCACCGTCCTGTCCGCCCCGCGCGGACACCAGGAGGGCTTCTCCTCCCTGAGCGTCCCGATGATGATCGCCAACGCCATCGTGCTCACCGTCGCCCAGCGGCACCCCGACGTCATCCTCCCCGCCCTCGACCGGCTGGACGGCCTGCTCACGGACTTCGGCTGACGCCACCGGCCGCAGTCCCCCGGCGTCCGTGCCCGCCCCCTCCCCCACCTGCGCGAGAACTGACACAAAGGACCTGTCATGCGCTTTTCGAGAATGCTCTCCGCCTCCGTCGCCCTCCCCCTCGCCGTCTCCCTCGCCGCCTGCGGCGGCGGCGCCCCCCAGACCCCCGCCGCCGACGGGGGCGCGGACCCCCACGAACTCGACGACGCCACCCACGAGGAACTCGTCGAACTGGCCACCGAGGAGGGCGAGGTCACCGTCTACTCCTTCACCTCGCGCATCGCCTCGGTCGAGGAGGCGTTCGAGGCGGAGTACCCCGGCATCGACCTGATCGGCCATGACATCTCCTCCTCCGAGCAGATCACCCGGCT
The DNA here is from genome assembly GCF_053616335.1 of Nocardiopsis sp. NPDC055824. Taxonomy (NCBI): domain Bacteria; kingdom Bacillati; phylum Actinomycetota; class Actinomycetes; order Streptosporangiales; family Nocardiopsidaceae; genus Nocardiopsis; species Nocardiopsis sp. NPDC055824. Next base: position 6,581 of record NZ_JBSHDN010000250.1, on the reverse strand, counting down.
GCGGTCCGAGTCGCAGGCCGGCACCCCGTCGGCCGACGTCGCCTACATCTCCGACGCCCCGGTCGTCATCACCGAGCTCGTCGCGGGCGGCATCCTCCAGAACTACGTCCCGCCGCGGGTCTCGGAGACCGTTCCCGAGGAGTACCGTCAGCCGCTGCTGGCCAACCGCCTCTCGACCAAGGTCCTCATGTACAACGAGGAGGCCCATCCCGACGGCTCCCCGGTCGGGAACCTGTGGCAGCTGACCGAGGAGGAGTGGAACGGCAGGGTCGTCATGGTCGACCCCGCGGTCCGCGGGGACTACCTCGACCTCGTGGCCGAGATCGTGCGGCAGTCCGAGGCGATGGCGCAGGCGCACCTGGACCACTTCGGGACCGAGGTCGTCCTCGACGACGGCGTCGAGAACGCCGGTCAGCAGTTCGTCAAGGACCTGTACGGCAACGGGCTGGTCCTGGTCGACGACACCGACAACGTCAACGCGGCGGTGGGCGCGGCGGGCCAGGACGACCCGCCGGTCGGCTTCACCTCGTACTCCGACCGCCGGGACAACGAGGAGGAGGGGTGGGCGCTCCAGGCCTCCCTGGGGACCGCGCCCTCGCCGGGGATCACCTTCCCGGCCTACATCGGCATGGTGCGCGACTCCGACAGCCCGGCCGCCGCCCGGCTGGTCGCGGACTTCCTCATGGGCGACGACTCGGAGACGGGCGGCCCCGCCTTCGACCCCTTCTACGTCCCCGGCGACTACCCGGTGCGCACCGACATGGCGGCCCCCGGGGGCGCGGTCTCCCTCGACGAGCTCGGCGCCTGGGACATCTCCCCCGAGGAGACGGCGCAGATCCGCGACGACGTGGCCGACTTCCTGCTGACCCTGTAGGCCGCGTTCCGCGGACCGTTCCGGGCCTCGCGAGCGCCGGGCCGGCCGGGAGCGTCCGCGGGACACGTCCGCGGGCGCGCACCGCGAGCGACCTCACCGCTGCACGTCACCGCAGAACACGCCCCGGGACAGGTCCCCCGTCCCGGAGAGAGGACACCATGAAGAGGGCACCCGCCCCCCGCCGCACGACGGTCGGCAGCACGGTGGCACGTGCGCGGACCGCCCTCGGGCAGCCGACCGCCGTACTGGGAGCCGGCACCCTGCTCGTCCTCGCCGTCCTCGTGGTCGCACCGCTCCTCGGGCTGGTCAACACGACCCTGACGGCCGGCAACCGCGAGGCGTGGACTGACGTCTTCGCCAGCCCGATGTCGGAGAACCTCCTGTGGAGGCCGATGGGCAACTCGGTCCTCATGGGGGTCGCCACCGCCGCCGGCTCCACGGTGATCGGCGGCTTCCTCGCCTGGGTGGTCGTGATGACCCGGCTCCCGGGGCGCGGGATCCTCGGCCTCCTGGCGACGATCCCGTTCGCCCTGCCGAGCTTCGCCCTGGCACTGGCGTGGGAGTCGGTCTTCCGCAACGACCTGATCGGCGGTTCCACCGGCATCCTCATGAACCTGGGGATCCCCGTCCCCGACTGGCTGGCCTGGGGGCCGGTTCCGATCGCCGCGACCCTGACGGCCCACTACTTCTCGCTGTCGTTCATGCTCGTCGCCGCCGCCCTGGCGAGCGTCAACGGCGACCTCATGGAGGCCGCGGAGCTGACGGGCGCCCCGACGATGCGCGTGGCCCGCGACATCGCGCTGCCCGTCGTGGCCCCGGCGATGGTCTCGGGCGCCCTGCTCGCCTTCGCCGAGGGCGTCTCCAACTTCGTCACACCCGCGCTCCTCGGCCTGCCCGTCCGGTTCCACACGCTCTCGACCCGCCTGTACGGGGCGATCTCCACGGGCGACGTCTCACGCGGATACGTGCTGTCCATCGTGCTCATCCTCGTGGCCGCGATGATCATGTACGCCTCGACGAGGATCACCGGCGGCAGGCGCAGTTTCGCGACGATCACCGGCAAGGGCGGCCGCCGCCGGGGCGTCGACCTGGGGCCGTGGGCGCGGCCGGTGGCCGCGGTCGCGTGGCTGCTGGTCACCTGCACCACCGTCGTCCCCGGCCTGGTGCTCGTGTTCAGCTCGCTGACCCTGCGCACCAACGACTTCTCGTCGGGGCTGACCCTCCACTACTGGATCGGCGGCTCCGACCCCGCCCTCGCCCAGGGGCAGCGGGGCATCCTGAACAACCCGCAGATCCTCCAGGCCACCTGGAACACCGTGCTCCTCGGGGTGTGCGTCGCGGTCTGCGCGGGCGTCCTCGGCCTACTCGTCTCCTACGTCATCACCCGCTCCGGCGGGCCGAGGTGGCTGACGGGGACCATGGGCGTCCTCTCGTTCGTGCCGTTCCTCATCCCCGGCATCGCGCTGGGCGCCGCGTTCATCGCGCAGTTCGGTGCGCCCATCGGTCCGATCCCGAGCCTGTACGGGACGTTCGCGATCCTCGTGCTGGCCGGGATCGCGGCGACGATCCCGTTCGCGGTCCGGTCGGGCACCTCGGCGCTGGGCCAGGTGTCCAAGGACGTCGAGGAGTCGGCGGTGATGGCGGGGGCGGGGCTGTTCCGCAGGATCGGCTCCGTCATCGCTCCCCTGACGGCGCGCGGCCTGTTCACGGGAGGGGTGCTCGTGTTCGTCCAGATGGTGCGCGACCTCTCCCTCGTCGTGCTGCTGGCGACCCCCGCGATGCCCGTCCTGGCCGTCCTCACCTACCAGTACTCGTCGGAGAACTTCACGCAGTCGGCCAACGCGGTCACCGTCGTCATCGCGGTGATATCGGTTGCGGCGACCATCATCGCGCGGCGCTTCGAGGGCGCCGCCCAGCCCTGGAACTCGAACTCATGACCTCCACGATCGGCACCGATCGGGCGGAAAGGACCGGCATGCGCTCCGAGGCGTCTTCGGCCTCCCTGACCATCACCGACCTCCGGAAGGACTTCGGCGGCACCGCGGCCGTCGACGGCATCTCGGTCGACGTCCCGGCGGGCTCCTTCCTCGTCCTCCTCGGCCCGTCCGGCTGCGGGAAGACGACGACCCTGCGGATGCTCGCGGGGCTGGAGAACCCCACCGGCGGCGAGATCCGGTTCGGGGACCGCGTCATCGCCCGGGGCGACGGCACCGCGCTCGTGGCTCCCGCCGAGCGGGGGGCCGGGCTGGTCTTCCAGTCCTACGCGCTGTGGCCGCACAAGACGGTGCGGCAGAACATCGAATGGCCGCTGACCGTCGCGAGGTGGCCGAAGGAGGAGCGCCGCTCCCGGGGCGACCGGGTGCTGTCGATGCTGGCGATCTCCGACCTCGCCGACCGGTACCCGGGGGAGATCAGCGGCGGGCAGCAGCAGCGCGTGGCGATCGCCCGCATGATCGCGCCGCAGCCCGAGGTGCTGCTCTTCGACGAACCGCTGTCCAACCTCGACGCGAGGCTGCGGGTCGAGACCCGCGGGGAGCTCATGCGCGTCCACCGCTCCAGCGGCGCCACGAGCGTCTACGTCACCCACGACCAGGTCGAGGCGATGACCATGGCCACGCACATCGCGCTCATGAAGGACGGCCGGATCGAGCAGTTCGGCACGCCGCGGGAACTGCTGGAGTCGCCGCGCACGGCGTTCGCCGCCACGTTCATCGGCACCCCCCCGGCCAACATCGTCGAGTGCCGGGTCCACGGGGGGAGGCTGCGGGCGTTCGGCGTCGACTGCGGCGCCGCCCCGCCCCCGTCCGGGGGCGGGACCGTCAGGGCGATGTACCGGGCCGGTTCGGTCGGGATCGCCGCCGACGCGTCGGAACCGGGGTGTGTGGAGGCGACGTTCGCCGACCAGGTGCCGATGGCCGACAGGTGGGTCATCGGCGTCGACCTCCCCGACGGGACGCGGATGCACGTCTCCCGCGACACGCCGGTCGGACTGCTGCCCGGTGAGGCGCTCGGCGTGCGCCTGCCGTCGGCGCCGGACGCGTACTTCGACGCCTCCGGTGAGCTCCTGGACGCCGAGGTGTCCGGATGATGCGGCTTCTCCTGGTCCGCCACGGCGAGACCGCGTGGAACGAGGAGCGCCGCCTCCAGGGGCAGCGGGACGTCGGGCTGTCCGAGGCCGGGCGGCGGCAGGTCTCCGCCCTGGCGGAGACGGTCGGGTACCTGGCCCCCGGGTACGTCGTCACCTCGGGCCTGCGCCGCACGCGGGAGACCGCGGAGGTGCTCGGCGTACGTCCGGACGCGCGCGACCCCCGGTTGAACGAGGCGTACCTGGCCGGCTGGGAGGGGCGCTACTCGGCGGAGGTCAGGGCGGAGGACGGCGGCGTGTACGCCGCGTGGCGCGCGGGGCGGTTCCACCCGCCGGGGGCCGAGAGCTTCGGCGAGCTGACCGAGCGGGTGGTCGCCGGGCTCGACGCCGCCGTGCGGCGGGCCGCGGACGGCGGGCACGAGCTGCTCATGGCGGTCACCCACGGCGGGCCGGCGCGGGCCTTCCTGACGGCCGCCGTCGGGCTCGACCCCGCCCGCACGGTCCCGAGCCACCCGGCCAGCCTCAGCATCGTCGACGTCGACCCCGGGGCCGCGTCCCTCCTCGAACCGGGGGCGGCCAGGCTCCGGCTGTTCAACTACTCGCCGGCGATGTCGCCGCTGGACCCGCCGGACTGACGGCCGCGGGACGGGGACCGGTCGGGAGCCCCCCGCCGGGGCGGCCTCCGGTCCGCGCCCCAGGGGCGCGCGGCCCCGACGGCACGGCCGCCGCCGGCGGTGGTGCCGGCCCCGCCGGGCCGGCCCCGCCGCCGTGCCCGGCGGACTCCCCCGACAGGCTCCGCGACGGAGAGGTCCTCCCGTCGTGTACGGGGCCCGGCCTCCGGGGATGCAGGCCGGGATTCACGCGGCAGGCCCTCCCGTCGTGTACGGGGCCCGCCCCGTCGGGCGTGCGCCCCGTCGGGCGTGCGCCCCGTCGGGCGTGCGCCCCGGAACGGCCCGCGACCCCGGCGGGACGGGGCCGCCTACCCCGCCCGGCGGGCCCTGACCCCGTCCAGCACCAGGTCCAGCACCTGGTCGAAGTAGTCGTTCTCCACGGCGAGGGCGTCCGGCTCCGACACGGCGGCGGCGACCGCCCCGTCGTGCTCGCCCGAGTCCCTGGAGCGCATCGCGCGCACCGCGACCGCGGACGTGGCCGCGCCGAGCATCTGGTTGGACACCGCCCGGATGGCGACCGCCTGCTCCTCCTCGCTCCCCCCGCACTGCTGGAGCGCGGCGATGATCCTCCTCGAGAGCGCGACCGCGTTGGGCCCGACCAGGGGCCGGGCCCCGGCGAACTCCGCGGCCCAGGCGTGCGCGGTCAGAGCCGCGTAGAACCGGTACGCGGTCTCCTTCACCGCGGCGTCCCAGGGGGCGTCGGGGCCCGGCAGGACGGCCGCGGCGTCGGCCAGGATGCCGTCCACCGCCAGGTCGACGAGGTCCTCCCTCCGCTCCACGTACCAGTAGAGGCTCGTCGCGTGCACGCCGAGTTCGGCGGCGACCTTGCGCATCGTCAGCGCCGAGGAGCCCTCCCGGTCCAGCAGCCCGATCGTCGCGGTGACGATGCGCTCCCGGGTGAGCGCCGGCTGGGTGCGGCGGCGGCGCTCGGGGCGGCTGAAGACGCTGTCGAACTGCTGGTCGGATCGTGGTTCTGCCATGTCCGACAGCATACAACGGAACCTACGTTGTATGTCTTTCTCAAACAGTGTATGTTTCTCGGCATGAAGAACGAGCACCTCTCCACGCACCCCCGTCCCTCCGCCCCCACCGCCCCCGCGGTGGACCCGGCGCGGACGACCGTCCTCGCACCGCGCGGCCTCACCGCCTTCCTGGTGATCGCCTTCGCCTTCTCCTGGATCGCCTGGTGGGGAGGCACGCTCCTGCTCGACGGCGCCAACCCGATGCCGGCCGTGCTCGTCGGCAGTTTCGGCCCGATGGTGGCGGCGGTCCTCGTCACCGCCGCGACCGAGGGCAGGTCCGGGGTGGGCGCCCTCTTCCGGCGGTACTCGCCGCTGCGCAGGGGCGGCGTCACGCCCTACGCGATCGCGGTGCTCGCGGTCCTGGCCATCGCGGCCTCGGGCGTGATCGCCGTCCGCCTGCAGGGGGCGACGGTGGACGAGGCCGCGCTCGACGCCGCGCTGATGGCGGTCCCCGTGCAATTCCTGCTCATCGCCCTGGTCGGCGGCGGCAACGAGGAGCTGGGCTGGCGCGGATTCGCGCTGCCGCGGCTCCAGGGCTCGCTGCCCCCGCTCGCGGCGAACGCGGTCCTCGGCGCGGTCTGGGCGGTGTGGCACGCCCCCCTGTTCTCCATGGCCGGCACGGTCCAGGCGCAGATGTACTTCCCCGCCTACGCCCTGCTGTGCGTCGGACTGACGGTCGTCCTCGGCCACGTCTTCAACTCCTCCCGCGGCGGCGTGCTCGCCGCGGTGATCGCCCACACCGCGATCAACGTCGTCTCGGGCCTCAAGGGGGCCGCGGTGGGAGACCCCGCCGGAGCCCCCGAGGTCGCACTGGTCGCCCTCGTCGCGGTGTTCCTCGTGGTGGTCACCCGCGGCCGCCTGGGACTGCGCGGGACCGACGCCCCCCAGCGCTAGAGCCCTCCCGACCGCCCGTGCCGGCGCCCCCGGCG
>NZ_JBSHDN010000249.1:0-8218 GCF_053616335.1 Nocardiopsis sp. NPDC055824 | reverse complement strand
GGCCACCTGAGGGTGGCCGGCTCCTTCACGTGCGGGACGGCGCGAGGACGCCCGCCGGCGCAGCCGCGGTCAGCGGTGGGTGTGGTTCACCCAGGCCTCGGGGTCCTCCGCCAGCGTACGCACCGCCTCGGGCAGCTCGTTCGTCACCAGGTGCTGGAGGTTGACCCCCTCCAGGATGGCGCGCTCGCTGGCGCGCAGCGCGATCCACACCTGTTGCAGGCTGCGGGCCGCGCCGTCGTAGTCCACGTGCTCGGGGCGTTCCCCGCGCACGTTGGCGAGCGGCCCGTCGACCGCTCGGATGATGTCGGCGAGAGAGATCTCCGCCGCTGGTCGGGCCAGCCAGTAACCGCCGACGGGGCCGCGTTGGCTGCGCACCAGCCCGGCACGGCGTAGCTGGGTGAGGATGTTCTCTAGGAATTTTCCGGGGATGGCCTGAGCGCGTGCTAGCTGCTCGGCCGTCACCGGCCCGTCGCCGGCGACAGCGAGTTCCGCTGCCGCGCGAAGCGCGTAATCGACCCGGGCTGAAAGGCGCATGCTGTGATTATGCCGTGGTTAGAAGGGCGAATGGGGCACCGGGCGCCGGCAGGTGTGCCGACGGACCGGGATGCTACAGGCCAAGGGTACTTCTCCTACCGGGTTTCGGGGACACCGGCGGTGTCCCTCCCCGGCGACCGCGCTCCGGGTTCCCGTGCGTCCGGCGGCGGGACGCGGCGGACGCACGGGAACGGAGTCGGCCCGGCCCCGCCGTGCGGCGGGACCGGGCCGGGAGCGCCGGACCCCGGGGGAGCGGGGCCTCAGCTCACGCCGGGGGCGGGCGCGCCCACGGCGCCCCCCAGCAGTTCGGCCGCGCTCAGGCCGTTCACGTGCGCGGCCCCGTAGGTGCTCACGTAGGCGCCGCAGTCGGGTCGCCAGATGGGAAGGCCCATCTCCACCACCACGGCCCCGGGACGGGCGTCGAGCAGGCGGCTCACGAGCGCCCGGGCCTCCGGGTAGCGGTGCGCGTCCCTCACGACGACCACCAGGTCGCGCCCCCGGGCGCCGGCGATGAGCCGGTCCGCCTGGGCGGCGTCGGGGGCGACGCGCTCCGAGCCGGGGAACCAGGGGGCCAGCCCCCAGGGGACCTCGCCCACGGCCATGCCGGCGGGGGCGTCCACCTCGACCACGAACGGGTCGCTCAGGGGCGGCAGGTCGCCGTCCACGCGCACGGCGCGGCGGGCCCCGGCCAGCCCGACGGGCTCGTCGGCGGGGGCGGCCGCCCTGCGCGCGGACGTCTCGCGGATCCAGGTGCGCAGGCGCGCGTTCCGCTCGGCGGCCTCCTCCAGGCGCTGCCCGGGGAGGCGGCCCTCGCGCACCGCGGTGACCAGGGCGGCGCGGATCAGCTCGATCTGGTCCTCGTAGACCCGGCGCCCCAGGCACAGCAGGTCGACACCGGCGGCCACGGCGAGCACGCTCGCCTCCGGGATGCCGATCCGGCCGCTGACGCCGTCCATGTCCATGGCGTCGCTGACCACGGTGCCCCGGAAGCCCAGCTCGTCGCGGAGGAGGTCGTTGAGGATGTGCGGCGCGAGCGTGGCCGGGCCCTCGCCGCCCAGGCCGGGCAGCTCGATGTGCGCGGTCAGGATCGACTGCACGCCGGCTTCCACGGCCGCGCGGAAGGGGAGCAGCTCGCGGCGGTGCAGGAGGTCGGCGTCGGCCTCCACGCGGGGCAGCGTGTGGTGGGAGTCCTGGGAGGTGGCGCCGTGGCCGGGGAAGTGCTTGGCGCAGGCGGCCACGCCGGCGGCCTGGAGGCCGATCACGGCGGCCGCCGCGTGGCGGGCCACCAGTTCGGCGTCGGAGCCGAAGGACCGGGTGCCGATCACGGGGTTGTCGTCGGCGACGTTGACGTCCACCGAGGGCGCCAGGTCCAGGTTGAAGCCCAGGGCGGCGAGGCGGTCGCCCATCGAGCGGTGGGTGTCGCGGGTCAGGTCCGGGTCGTCCACCGCGCCCAGGGCCGCGTTGCCCGGGTAGTCGCTGCCGCGCGCCTGGCCGATGCGGGTGACGTCGCCGCCCTCCTCGTCCAGCGAGATCAGCGGGGTGTCCGCGGCCTCGGACAGGGCCGCGTTCAGCGCGGTCACCTGTTCGGGTGTGTCCAGGTTGTTGTGGAACAGGCAGACGCCGGAGATGCCGTCCGCCAGACCCTCCAGGACCCAGCGAGGGGCGTGGTAGGACTCGAAGGGCACCAGCAGCGTGGCGTTGGCCAGACGCGCCAGGGTCGGGTCGTACGGCATGACGAGCTCCGTTCGGTGAGCATAGGGGTGCCCGGGAGGTCACCACTGGAGCCGGCGGCTCCCCATCGGGGTGGTGAGGGCGACATTCGGGCAGACGGGTGGCGGGAACACGGGTAGGGAAGCGGTGCGGCGGGCGTGCCCGGGCGGGGCCCGCGGCGCCGGCCGCGGTCCCGCCCGGGGTGGGGCCCGGTCAGCCCTTGACGGCTCCCATGGTCAGACCGGAGACCATGCGCCGCTGGACGAACAGGAAGAAGACCATCACGGGGATGGTCAGCAGGGTGGAGGCCGCCATGATCGGTCCCCACTCGGTGCCGAACCGGCCGAAGTAGTACGACAGGGTCAGGGGCAGCGTGTAGTGGTCCGTGCTGCGGCCCAGGAACGTCAGCGCGACGATGAACTCGTTCCAGGCGGTGATGAACGCGAAGATGCTCGCGGCGACCAGGCCCGGCGCGACCAGCGGCATCAGGATGCGCCAGAAGATGGTCCAGGCGCTGGCGCCGTCGATGGCCGCGGCCTCCTCCAGCTCCTTGGGCACCGCCGCGACGAACCCGCGCAGCATCATGATCGTGATCGGCAGGGAGACGGCCGTGTAGACGATGAGCAGGCCGGACAGGTTGCCGAGCAGCTGCACGCCGCTGGCGTCGGACAGCTGGCGGAAGTTGAGGAAGATCGAGATGATCATCGCTTCCATCGGCACCATCTGGATGATCATCAGCAGGATGATGAACGCGGTGCGCAGCTTGAACCGGAAGCGGGCGACGGCCACCGCCGCGAGCAGCGACAGGAACGCTCCCATGCCCACGGCGAAGAGCGTCACGACGAGGCTGTTGCCCAGGAACTGCCAGAAGTTCACACCCGGGATGAGCTGGCCGTTGACGACCCGGTCGAAGTGCTCCAGGGTCGGCGCGCTCGGGAACAGGGTCTGGTTCCGGGTGAAGATCTCGCCCACCGGCTTGAAGGCCGTGACGACCATCCAGTACACCGGGAAGACCGAGAAGAGGAACACCGCGATCCCGGCCAGGTACAGCGGCAGGGAGCGCAGGCGGCGCAGCGGGCTGCGGCGGTAGACGCGCTCGGCGCCCCGGCGGCGCCCGGCTCCGGAGCCGCCGGGCGCGGCGGTGGCGGCCCGGGCGGAGGGGCCGGCGGTGTTGTCGATCGCGGTCATCGGGTCTCCCCCTGGCGGATCATGATGCGCAGGTAGTACGCGGTGACTCCGAGGATCATCACGGTCATGACCACCGCGATCGCCGAGCCCATGCCGTAGTTGGCCGGGCTGGCGCTGAACCCCTGCTGGTAGATGTAGTACGAGAGCAGGTAGACGTCCTGGTTCTGGAAGCTGTTCGCCAGGATGTACAGCTGGGTGAACACCCTCAGGTCCCAGATGATCTGGAGGACGAGCAGCAGGGCGAACAGCGGGCGCAGCATCGGGAACGTGACGTTCCAGAAGGCCTTCCAGGCGCTCGCGCCGTCCATCCGCGCGGCCTCGTACAGCTCGTTCGGGATGCTCTTGAGCCCGGCGAGGACGGAGACGGCCACGAACGGGAAGGACTGCCAGACGATCACCATGATCAGGACCGAGAACAGCGAGCCCGGTTCGAGGAACCAGTTGTACTCCAGCCATCCGCTGCCCACCAGCCAGTCCGGCATCCGGTCGAGGACGACGTTGACCAGGCCGCGCTCGGGCAGGAACAGCCAGCGGAAGACCAGCGACGCGCTCAGCGCGGGGGTGGCCCAGGCGAGCATCATGCCGATGGACACGAACCCGGCGAACCACTTGGGCATCTTGTGGAGCAGCAGGCCCACGAGGGTGCCCAGCACCATCGTGATGCCGACCATCAGCACGCAGACCACGACCGTGTTGCGCAGGATCGTCCAGAACGTGGGGTCGGTCAGCAGCTGCTGGTAGTGGGCGAAGCCGTTCCATTCCGGGCCGGGCTGGTTCGGAAGGAGGTTGCGTGTGGTGAAACTCGTGAGCGAGTACCACACCATCTGCACGATCGGCCAGAGCAGCACGACCGCGAGGAGGATCAGTGCCGGGGTGATGAGCAGGTACGGGGCGGGAGTTCTGCGGCGGCGCGGCGCGGTCTCGTCGGAGGCCGGTGCGACGGCCTCCTCGTCCCCGCGCGGTTTCGCCGGTTCGACGGTGTGTGCCATGGTCTTCTCAATCGAGGCGTGGGCCGACCGCGGCGGGCGGGGTCCGGGAGGGACCCCGCCCGCGCACGGCTCTGCACAGTGGGGTGGAGAGGACTACTCGACCGGCTCGTTGAGGATCGAGGCCAGTTCCTCGTTGGCGGCGCCCAGGACCTCCTCGGCGTCACCGCCGCGGACGATGTCCAGGACGGCGCCGGGCAGGATCTTGCTGTCCTGGTCGGCCGCGGTCCAGCGCGGGGTGGTCGGGAAGAAGCGGGTGTTCTGCATCTGCGTGGCGGCCGCCGCGCGCTCCGGGTCCTCCTGGTACTCGGGGGTCTCCAGGAGAGCCGGGTAGGCGGGGAAGAAGCCGGCGACGTCGGCGTAGCCCTTGCCGCCCTCCTCGTCACCGAGGACGGTGAGGAGGTCGAAGGCCTCGTCGGGGTGCTCGGTGGTGGTGAAGACCGTCAGGGCGGAACCGCCCGCGAAGACGGGGGCGATGCCGTCGGCGCCGGGGATCGGGGCGGAGGCGATGTTCTCCAGGACCGCCGGGTCCTCGGCCTGCTCCTCCATGGAGCCCAGGGCCCAGCCGCCGTCGATGTACATGCCCAGCTCGCTGTTGGCCATGTCGGCCAGGGCGACGAGCTCGTTCTCGCCGACGTAGCCCTGCGGGGAGATGCCGTCGGTGGTCAGGCTCGCGTAGAACTCGACGGCCTCGACGGTGGCGGGGTCGGTCAGGTTGCCCTCCCACGTGTCGCCGTTCTGGGTCGCGATCTCACCGCCGTTGCTCCAGATGAAGCTGGCGATGCCGTTGGTGAAGTCGGTCGGAGCGGCGAAGCCGGGGACGTCGTACTCCTCCTGGATGGCCTCGGAGACCTCGACGAGCTCGTCCCAGGTGGCGGGGGGCTCGTGCCCGAGCTCCCGCAGCCAGTCGGCGCGGTAGTAGAGGGTGCGGACGCCGGAGAACCACGGGACGCCGTACTGCACGCCCTCGTAGGTGCCGTACTCCAGGGCGTTCTCGTCGATGCCCGCGGCGGTGTCCCAGCCGCCGACCTGCTCGCTGATGTCGAGGAGGGCGCCCTGCGCGGCCCAGCCGGCCACCTGGTCGTTGCCGACCTCCAGGACGTCGGGGGCGTCACCGCCGGCGAGGGCGTTGGTGATGGACTCCTGCGCGTCGGGCCAGGGGATGAACTCGACGTCGACCTCGACACCGGGGTGGGTCTCCTGGAAGCGGGCCTCGGCGTTGTCGAAGTACTCGACGAGGGGGTCCTGCGAGGTGCCCATGACCCAGACGGTCAGGCTCTCGGCCTCACCGCCGCTGGAGTCGTCGGAACCGCCGCCGCAGGCGGCGGCGAGCAGGACTACGGCCGTGGCCGCTGCGATCTTGGGGAACCTCATGTGTACCTATTCTCCCTTCGCACCACGCGCCGGGGATTCGACGCCTGTGCTCAAGCCGGGCTGGGATGATGGAACGATCACCCACCGACTCGACGTCTCTGTGGGGGTTGTGCTGGGATAGCACGTTGGCCGCCCCGCCGGCGCGGGTACCGGAGGGCCCGAAATTAACGCGGACCTGCCAGGACGTGACCTCTTGTGAGGTTGTGAGCTAAATTAACAGGAAACTTTCCTAATAAAAACAGGGTGAGGTGTCACGGTTATGTCTCAACGTCCGGGGACTCCCCGGCTGCTACGCCAGCTCAACGACCGCGCGGCACTGGAGCTACTCCTGTCCGCGGGGCCCTTGACCAGGACGCAGCTGGGAACGCGGACCGGCCTGTCCAAGGTGACCGCCTCCCAGCTGCTCGCGCGGCTGGAGGAACGGGACCTGGTACGCGTCGTCGGCAGTCAGGCGGGGGGCCGGGGCCCCAACGCCGCCCTCTACGCGGTGGTTCCGGAGAGCGCCTACGTGGCGGCCCTCGACGTGAGCGCCCACTCGGTGACCGCGACGATCGCCGACATCACGGGCCGGGTGATGAGCGAGGTGACCGTCGACCCGAGCGCCTCCGACGACCCGGTGTCCCTCGTCCACACCGCCGTCATGCGGTTGGCGGACACGGCCGGGGTCCCCCTCGACAGGGTGCGCGCGTGCGTCATCGGCACACCGGGCGTCGTCGACCCGCGCACCGGCGACATCCGCTTCTCCTTCGACCTGATCTCCTGGCACGAGGGCATCCTGGAGGCGCTGCGGGCCGACCTCAAGCGCTCGGTCATGATCGAGAACGACGTCAACCTGGCTGCCCTGGCCGAGCACGCCGAGGGGGCCGCCGTGGGGGTCGACGAGTTCGTCCTCATCTGGCTCAGTGCGGCGGGCGGCGTGGGCATGTCCACCATGATCGACGGCCGCATCCACCGGGGCCGCTCCGGCGGAGCGGGGGAGATCGGCTACCTGCCGGTCCCCGGCGCGCCGATGCCGGTCGACGTCGGGCTGTCCGGCGGCTACGAGTCCCTGCGGGACGGTGCGACCAGGGAACTGCCCCACGGGTTCCAGGCACTGGTCAAGGCGGGACAGGTGGTGCGGCTCGCGGCGGAGTACGGGATCGACGGCGCCGACGTCGTGGACGTGGTGGAGAAGGCCTCGGCGGCCGGATCGCCCGAGGGCGACGCGTTCCTGGACGCCTTCGCCGAGCGCCTGGCGCGGGGGGTGGCGGCGGTCAGCGTCATCCTCGACCCCGGGCTCGTGGTCCTGGGCGGCGACGTCGCCCGGGCCGGAGGCGCCAAACTGGCCGAGAGGGTCCAGGCGGCCGCCGCCCGCATCGCCCCCAACGCCACCGAGGTCGGCCTGGGCCTGGTCGAGGGCAGCCCCGTGGTGCGCGGCGCCCTCCTGCACGCGCTCGAACGCGCCCGCGACGACGTGTTCTCCTCGACCGTCTGACCCGCGCTCCGCCGGCCGCCGTGTCCCCGACCCTCCTCACCCGTCGGGGCACGGCGGCCGACGCGTGTCCGGGGCCGGGGAACGGCACCGGCACGGGGCCCGGGGTCAGAGCACGGGCTCGAACGAGTCCAGCACCGCGTCCACGAGGTCCCCGTACACGGGCAGGTCCGCCGCGGGGATGTCGGCCTGGACGAGGTACCCGCGGCCCTCCTCCTCGATGACGGTGTACTGCCAGACGACCCACCGGTCGGGTTCGTCCCGGTCGCTGTTGGTGTAGGTCAGCTCCAGGCGGGTCGTGTCCCGACCGGGCGGAGCCGAGTGGTCCTCCTCCAGGGCGACCCTGCGCACGTCGGATAAGGCGGAGACCTCGGAGAGGCCGGCCTCCCACCCCTCCTGCACCTCTCGGGAGGTGAGCCCCTCGCCGTCGGTCTCATGCACGTTGAAGCAGAACGTGTGCTCACCGCCGGGCGCCGTGATCCTTCGGAAGACGAAGGTCCCCGAGGCCTCGTCCGGTGAGTCGACGCTCGGCCCCGCGACCTCCCACCCCTCGGGGTGCCGGAGGGTCGCGTACTCCCCGGCGAGCTCGACGAGGGCGGGGGCCTCGGCCGCGGCGGAGGGGGAGCCGGTCGCCGCCGGGGCCGCCGCCTGCGCGAGGGGAGCCCCCGGACCGAACGCGAGCAGGGAGCCCGCGACCGCCGTGACGGCCACCAGGCTCAGGCCGATCATCACCGCGCCCTGCGCCCGGCTGCCGGGAGGATGGGGAAGGCGGTCCCCTTCCGTCGCGGTCGTCGCGGGCTCCTGGGCCGGGGGCCGGTGGGGGGAGGGAACGGCGTCGGGACTCGGCACGGGGGCCTCCGGTGCGAGGGGGGACACGGGATCGTGAGTCTACGGCGTGTCGCGCGGACGCTCCCGGCCGGTACGGCGCCCGCGCCGTCCGGCCCGGGGTCCGCGG
>NZ_JBSHDN010000248.1:0-8235 GCF_053616335.1 Nocardiopsis sp. NPDC055824 | reverse complement strand
GACCGGTGGGCCGGTCCTTCCGCGCGCCCGCCGTCCGCAGCGTGGGTCGGGGGTCAGAAGACCCCGGCGCCGGCCTCCGCCGGTCCGACCACGCCGCGCAGTGCGGCGAACAGCTCCCGGCCGGTGCCGGTCGAGGAGTCGGCGCTGGGCTGTGCGGGCTCGCGTCCGGAGAGGTCGGCCAGCACCTCCAGTGTGCCCGCGGTGGCGTCCAGCCTGATCGGGTCGCCGTCGCGCACGTACGCGAGGGCGCCGCCCGCGACCGCCTCGGGGGAGACGTGGATGGCCGCGGGCACCTTGCCGGAGGCCCCGGACATGCGCCCGTCGGTCACCAGGGCGACCTTCTGGCCCCGGTCCTGGAGCACCGCCAGCGGCGGGGTGAGCTTGTGCAGCTCGGGCATGCCGTTGGCCCGCGGCCCCTGGAAGCGCACCACGGCGACGAAGTCGCCGGTGAGCTCGCCCGCGGCGAAGGCGTCCTGGAGTTCGGCCTGGTCGGCGAAGACCCGGGCGGGGGCCTCGACGACGCGGCGCTCCGGTGCGACCGCGGAGGTCTTGATGACGGCGCGGCCCAGGTTGCCCGAGAGCATGCGCAGGCCGCCGTCCGGTGCGAAGGGGTCCTCCACCCCGCGCAGCACGGTGGTGTCGCCGCTCTCCTTGGGCCCGTCACCCCAGGTCAGGGTGGCCCCTTCGAGACGGGGGGTCTGCCGGTAGCGGCCCAGTCCCCCGCCCATGACGGTCTGCACGTCCTCGTGGAGCAGGCCGGCGTCCAGGAGGGTGCCGATCAGGTAGGCCATGCCGCCCGCCTCGTGGAACTGGTTGACGTCGGCGGCGCCGTTGGGGTACATGCGGGTGAGCAGCGGCACCACCTCGGACAGGTCCGCGAAGTCGTCCCAGGTCAGCTCGATCCCGGCGGCACGGGCGATGGCCACCAGGTGCAGGGTGTGGTTGCTGGATCCGCCGGTGGCCAGCAGGGCGACCACCGCGTTCACCAGGGCCCGCTCGTCGACCTGCACGCCGACCGGGTTGTGGGAGTCCCCGAGGGCGGTCTGCCCGAGCACGCGGCGCCCGACCTCGGCGGTGAGGGCCTCGCGCATGGGGGTGCCCGGCTGCTCGAAGCTCGCCCCGGCCAGGTGCAGGCCCATGACCTCCATGAGCATCTGGTTGGAGTTCGCGGTGCCGTAGAAGGTGCAGGTGCCGGGCGAGTGGTAGGCGGCGGACTCGGCCTGGAGGAGTTCGCGGCGGTCCGCCTTGCCCTCGGCGAACTTCTGCCGCACCCGCGCCTTGTCCTTGTTGGGCAGGCCGGAGGGCATGGGGCCCGCGGGCACGAACGCCACCGGGAGGTGGCCGAAGGAGAGCGCCCCGATCAGCAGGCCCGGCACGATCTTGTCGCACACCCCGAGCATGAGGGCGCCGTCGAACATGTCGTGGGACAGCGCGACGGCGGTGGCCATCGCGATGACGTCCCTGCTGAACAGGGACAGCTCCATGCCGGCACGGCCCTGGGTGATGCCGTCGCACATGGCGGGCACCCCGCCCGCGAACTGGGCGACGCCGCCCGCCTCGGCCACGGCCGCCTTGATGAGGGCCGGGTAGGACTCCAGCGGCTGGTGCGCGGAGAGCATGTCGTTGTAGGAGGAGACGATGGCCAGGTTGGGCTTGACGTCGCCGGCCAGGGCGAGCTTGTCGGAGACGCCGCAGGCGGCGAACCCGTGGGCGAGGTTGGCGCAGCCCAGTGCGGTGCGGGCGGGCCCCCGGCCCGTCGCCTCGTCGATCCTGGCCAGGTACGCGGACCGGGTCCCGGCGCTGCGCTCGGCCAGGCGGCGGGTGACGTCGGCGACGACGGGGTGGACTCCGGGTCCGTACCCGGTCGTCCCATGGGTGTGCGCGGTCATCGGGGTTGCTCCTCTTCGTGCCACGTGCGGCCGGTGCGGCCGATGAGCCGGTGCGCGCCCTCGGGGCCCGCGCTTCCGGCCGGATAGGTCTCGGGGGTGGTGTCCGTGCTGTTCCAGGCCTCGATGATGGGATCCACCCAGCGCCACGCGGCCTCGACCTCGTCGCGGCGCATGAAGAGGGTGGAGTCCCCCGTCAGCACGTCCATCAGCAGCCGCTCGTAGGCCTCGGGCGAGCGGGTGGAGAAGGTGTCGGCGAAGCTGAGCTCCAGCGGCACGGGCCGGAGCCTCAGCGCGCCCGCGCCGGGCGTCTTGGCCAGCATGGTGAGGTGTATGCCCTCGTCCGGTTGGAGGCGGATGACGAGGCTGCCCGCGCCGGGGACCGTGTCGGTGCCGGGGAAGATCGTGTGCGGCACCTCCCGGAAGCGGATCACGATCTCCGAGCGGGCGTGGCCCACGCGCTTGCCGGTGCGCAGGTAGAAGGGCACGCCGGCCCAGCGCCAGTTCGCGATCTCGGCGCGCAGCGCCACGAAGGTCTCGGTGTCGCTGACCGCCGGCCCGCCCGCCTCGTCGAGGTAGCCGTGGACCTCGACCCCCTGGACGGTTCCGCGCCCGTACTGCCCCCGGGCGGTGTCCTCGGCGACCCGGTCGCCGGTGACGGGCCGCAGCGACTGGAGGACCTTGAGCTTCTCGTCGCGAACGGCCTCGCGGTCGTAGCTGGCCGGGGGCTCCATGGCGGTGAGGCAGAGCAGTTGCAGGAGGTGGTTCTGCACCATGTCTCGCATGGCGCCGGAGGTGTCGTAGTAGCCGCGCCTCCCGCCGACCCCGACGGTCTCGGTGGCGGTGATCTGCACGTGGTCGATCCAGCGGGAGTTCCACAGGGGTTCGAGGAAGACGTTGGCGAACCGCAGCACGAGCAGGTTCTGCACGGTCTCCTTGCCCAGGTAGTGGTCGATCCGGTAGATCCGCTGCTCGTCGAAGACGGCGCCCACGGCGTCGTTGACGGCGCGGGAGGAGGCGAGGTCGCGTCCCAGGGGCTTCTCCATGACCACGCGGGACCCGGGGGTGGCCAGACCGGCGCCGTCCAGGCCGCGGCAGATGTCGCCGGAGATCATGGGCGGGACGGCGAGGTAGAAGACCCGGTCGCGGCCCGGGTCGAGGGCCGCGGCGAGGGCGGCCCATCCGGAGGGGTCTCCGCCGACGTCCACGGTGACGTGGGAGAGGCGGTCGAGGAAGCGGCGGAGCACGTCCGGCTCGACCACCTGGACGGCGGGGTGGCCGCGGACCGCCGACGAGGTCTTGTCCCGCAGGTCGGCGTCGGTGAGGCCGTCGCGCGAGACGGCGATGACGCGCGTTCCCCCGTCCAGGTGGCCGTCGCGGTCCAACAGGTAGAGGGAGGGGAGGAGTTTACGCATGGACAGGTCGCCGGTGCCCCCGAAGACCACCAGGTCGGTGGGGCGGGGCGCGGACTGCTGCGACATCTTCGGGCTGCTCCTGCGGGGAGGGAGAACGGAGAGGGGTGCTGCGACGGGGGGCGGTGCGGGAGGAGGAACGGCCCTTGGGGTCCGGGGACGTTCGCCACTTTCGACCTTACGCCCGACTATGGTAAAAAACCAAGCACACTTGAGAACACTTCTTTACATAACCTCCCAGTCTTCGAGGCTTAACCCCATGGTTGAATGAGATATGGCCAGAACCCCCGGACGCCTTTCCTCTGCTGCCACCAGCGGCCACATCCTGGAGCTGATCCGCTCCGGCGCCGCGACCAGCCGGTCCGAGATCGCCCGGGTCACGGGCCTGTCCCGCCCCTCCGTGGCCCTGCGCGTCACCGAGCTGATCGGGAGCGGCCTCGTCACGGAGGGGACCGGAGCCGTCTCCAGCGGCGGCCGGCCCCCCACCCTCCTGGAGTTCAACGCCGGCAGCGGGCTCATCCTCACCAGTGCCCTCGGCATGGCCCGCAGCCAGGCGGCCGTGTGCGACCTCAACGGGGACGTCCTCGTGCGGACGCCCGGCTCCCCCGACATGGAGAAGGGGCCCGACGCGACCCTCCCCTGGCTGCTCGACGTGTGGTCCGAGCAGCTCGCCTCCCTCGGCCGCGGGCCCGCCGACGTGCGGGGCGTGGGCATCGGCCTGCCCGGCACGGTCGAGTTCCACGCGGGGCGCGCCGACGACCGGCCCTTCCTGGGCAAGTGGGCGGGGGTGGCGCTGGCCCCGCTGGTCGCCGAGCGCTTCCCGGTCCCGGTGACGGTCGACAACGACGTCAACGTGATGGCCCTGGGCGAGCACATCGCCGGCGGGCACGGCCACCCCGACGACATGGTCTTCGTGAAGGCCTCCACCGGGATCGGCGCCGGGCTGCTGTCGGGAGGGCGCCTGCTGCGCGGCTCCCTGGGCGCCGCCGGGGAGATCGGCCACATCCCCGTGCGCGACGGCGGGGGCCTGCCCTGCCGCTGCGGCAACACCGACTGCCTGGAGGCGGTCGCCGGCGGTCGGCGGCTCCTGGAGCTCGCGGCGGAGCGGGGGCGGCGGGCCGACACCCTCAAGGACCTGGTGGCCCTGGCCGTCGGCGGCGACCCCGTGGCCGTGACCCTCGTCAGGGAGGCCGGACGGCGGCTCGGCGAGGCGCTCGCCGGCGCCGTGAACCTGCTCAACCCCGAGGTGATCGTGCTGGGCGGGGACCTGTCGGAGGCCTACGACCACCTGGTCGCGGGTGTGCGCGAAGTGGTGTTCCAGCAGTGCACGGCCCTGGCCACCCGGCAGTTGCGGGTCGTGGCCAGCTCCCTGTGGGACGATGCCGGCGTGCGCGGCTGCGCGGCGATGGTCACCGAGGAGATCCTGTCTCCGGAGTCGGTGAACAAGCTCCTGGCCGGGTGACGCCGACCCCCGGCGCCTCGTCCACAGGCTGTGGACAGAGGGTGTCGCCCCCCACGCGACGGGGCATCCCGAAGGAGGGTCCCCGGGGTCCCGCACCGCCCCCCCATCCCGCCCGGCCCCACCCATCCCTGCGATCCCCGGCATGACCTGCGACGACGCTCTCGGCGACGGGCGTCAGCCCCGCGTTCGCACTTGACAATCACCCCCGATGTGGCGAATAGTCGCCCAGCACCGGTCCCCGCCCCCGCACATCCCCAGTCACCGCCCCGTGACCGCACCCCGTGCGGACCCCCGCCCGGAAAGGTCCTTCCCGTGCTTCTCGAGAACCCGCTCGCGTTGATCCTGCTGGGAGCCGGAATCAGCCTGGCCACCAGTGTCGTCGTGACCGGCCTCCAGGCCCGCCACATCAGGCGCAACGACATCCGCACCTCCTCCCGCTCCTCCGCCCGGAGCCTGACCAGCGCGTTCATCGCCGAGCGCGACTCCGACGGCCGCCAGGAGGGCTTCGTCGCCGAGGCCGAGCTGACGGTCATGTCGATGACCGACCGCAAGACCCGCGAACGGCTGCGCGACGTCATCCGCCTGCTCCGCGAGCGCAACCTCCCCGAGATCGAGGAGCTCAGCGGGGTCAAGGCCGAACGCGCCAGACAGCTGCTGTGCGACCACGCCCTGGAGGTGCTGGGCGCGCACCTGCGCTCCGAGCGGCTCCCGGAGGTCCCCGACCCCGTGCGCAGGATGCTGACCGTCGAGGAGGAGGCGCTGAGCATCCACTCCGGCGAGACGCCGCGCCCCGTCGAGCCCATCGCCAAGAGCGCCGTGACCGCGCGGCCCCGGCACACGGACGCCAAGCCGGCGGCACGGAAGACCGCCAAGGCGACCCCCGCCAAGCCCGCGGCCAAGTCCGCCGCGAAGCCCGCCGCCAAGGGCGGCCGATCCGCCGACGCCGCGGAGGGTCCTGAGAAGGAAAGCACCTTCTGGGACGACTGACCGAAAGAAGCCGGATCGTTGCGTGTGATCCCACCGTGAGGCTCTGATCCTCCGTGCACACGGCGGGTCAGAAGTGATTCTTGCGGGCACAGATGAGAAAGTCGGGCGCAAGGCGCCAGCAGGCCATCACCCGACGAAGGAATTGTGCTGCGCAATTGTGGTCAGTAGCCCCGCTCGCGGACAACCCGAGCGCGCAAACGAAGAGAACTTCACCTAGGATCTCTGCCACACGCGGGTTTCCGTGTCGTCGGCCGCGTCCCTCCCACGGTCCGGCCGATGCCCCGTGGGCCGCACCCGGACGCCCGGGCTGCCCCGGGCTGCTCGACCACCCGCCCCAGTGTCCCGCGCGACCTCCGCCCTCCCCCAGACACGGACTCGTGGCCTTTCGGTCCCCTGTCCGACCGTTGGCACGTCCCGCTGTCCGAACTCACCGAGATTGCAACGATGCCCGCTGACGAGAACTCCTCCGCCGGTCCCGGCGCGGACAAGACCCCAGACGAGACACCCGAGAAGACACCCGGCTCGGACCCCGGCCCCGGAGCGGAGCCCTCCGCGGCCGGGCGGCCCGGAGCGGACGGGACCGAGGAGGCCGGCGACGACGGGGTGAACGCGCCGGCGTCCGCCGACCCGGCCCCGGGCGGCCCGGGGGGCGACGAGCGCTCCGGCGACGAGGGCGTCCCCGGGGCTGCCGCCGCCGAGGCGGGCGCGGAGGCCCCGGAGGCGTCGGAGGGGCCCGGCGGAGCCGGGGCCCCCGCCGCCCCGGACGGCGACGGCGCCCCCGACGGTGACAGTGCCCCCGACGGCGGAGGCGCCGGAGGGGACGGCGCGGAGACCGCGCCCTCCCCTCCCCCCGGCCCGCGCGGGCGCCGCCGGGGCCGCCGGATCGCCGTGTGGACCGCGGCCGTCCTCGCCGTCCTCCTGGTGGCCGGGGTCGCCTCGGCCTACGGCTACTACCACTTCCTGCGCTCGGGCATGGTCCGGCACGACCTGGACACGGCGCTCAAGGAGGAGGAGCGGCCCGACAAGATCAGCGACGCCGTCAACATCCTCTTCATGGGTTCCGACGGCTACGAGGAGGGCTCCACCGCGTACAGCCAGGAGTTCGAGGGCGAGCGCTCGGACTCGATCATGCTGGCCCACATCTCCCCCGAGAACCGGGTCTCCGTGATCAGCTTCCCCCGGGACTCACTGGTCGAACTCCCCCAGTGCGACGCCTACGGCAACACCGAGGGCACGTACGGCTACTTCGGGATGGTCAACGCGGCCATGTACCACGGCGGCCCGCCGTGCGTGGTCCGCACCATCGAGTCGCTGACCGACATCCGCATCGACCACTTCGTGCACCTGAGCTTCATGAGCTTCCGGGACGTCGTCGACGCCATCGGCGGCGTCGACATCTGCATCCCCGAGCCGATGAGCGACCGCCGGTCCCGGCTCGACCTCGACGCGGGGCAGCAGACGCTCAACGGCGACCAGGCCCTGTCCTTCGTCCGCGCCCGCTACGAGATCGGCGACGGCGGCGACATCGGCCGCATCGACCGGCAGCAGATGTTCCTCGCCGCCCTGGCCGACCAGGTGACCAGCAGCGACGTCATGACCAGCCCGACCAAGCTCAACGGCATCCTCCAGGCGGTGGCACAGCACAGCGCCACGGACCAGGAGCTCACACTCGACCGGATGCTCTCGATCGCCGTCACCATGGCCGACGCGGACCTGTCCGACATCGAGTTCCACACCGTGCCCTGGTACCAGGCGCCCTTCGACGCCAACCGGGTCATGTGGCACGAGCAGGAGTCCGCGGAGCTGTTCGCCGCGGTGCGGGAGGACCGGCCCCTGCCCGCCCTGCTCGCGGCCGACGACGCGCCCGCGCCGCAGGAACCGCCGGGCGCCTCCCCCACCCCCGTGGACGCGGCCTCGGCGAGCGACGCCCCGGACGCCGCCGAGTCGGCCCGGCCCGGCGGGGGGCGTGACGCCACGTCCAACCCGTGCGCCGACGGCCTGGGCTTCGGCACCGGCGAGGAAGAGGAGTAGGAACCCGTCCGGGACCGCCTCCGCGTGGGGACGGACCGGACGGACGCCAGGAAGCGGCCCCCGGGCCGGTGGGACGCACGGTCCGCACCGGCCCGGGGGCCGCTCCGCTTTCGGGTCGGGGACCGGCCCGCCGCGGGGCGGTTCCGCGCCCCGGGCACGGTCCCCTCCGTCCCGGACGGCCCGGGGCGCTCCCGCGGGGTCCCGTCCCCGGACGGGGCGTGGCCCCGGACGACGAGCGTCCGGGGCCACGGTCGGCACCTCGTGCGGCGGGGACACGCCCTGTCCCGCCGGTACGCGCCGCGGAACCCCCACAGTCCCCTCGGCGCCTCGGTCGGCGGGACGGTCCCGCGCGCCGCCCGAGGCCCCGTGCGGCCCCCCCCCCCCCGGGGGGGCCCGGGGGGGGGGGGACGGCGAAGGGCGGCAGGCGGCGGGGCTCCTGGAGCAGGACGGGGTGTTC